>DASSPH010000107.1 GCA_035699745.1 Vicinamibacterales bacterium | reverse complement strand
TCCGGGCTGCGTCCCATCCACTCGCTGTAGATGATCACCTGCGGATCCGACAGGTCGGGGAGCGCGTCGAGCGGCGTCCTGCGAAGCGCATCCGCGGCCACGAGCGCGAGCGCGGCCGCCGCGCCGAACACCACCCACTTGTAGCGGACCGAGAGTTCGATGATCCGTTCGACCATGACGGCTACTTCCTTCCGGCCGGCTGCCGATGACCGGCATGCGGATCCGGCGTCGTTCCGTGCTGGTGCCCGGCGGCTCCGCCCGTGGCCCGCAGGCGGCTCTCCGAGTCGAGGAGGAAGACGCCGGCGGCGACGATCTGTTCGCCGCCGTTCAGGCCGGCGCGGATCTCGACGCGATCCGCAAGCTGCGCGCCGACGGTCACCGGCCGCGGCTCGAACATGCCGCCCGCGGCGACGAACACGTGCTGTGTGAGTCCGGTGTCGACGACGGCGTCACGCGGCACGGTGATTACGTGCTGGCCGGTGGATTGGAGCGCGGCAGTGCCGTAGAGCCCGGGCCTCAGCGCGCCGCTGGGATTCGGCACCGACAGACGGACGCGGAGCGTGCGCGTGCGTTCGCTCAGCGTCGGGTACACGAAGTCCACCCGGGCGGCGAATGGCGCGCGGCCCGACGCCGGGAAGTCCAGTTCCGCGGCGGTGCCGACGCGCACGCCCGGGATGCTCGCCTCGGGGACTTCGGCAAGCACCCACACGCGTGACAGGTCGGCAATCGTCAGCAGCGTCGTCGAGGGGTCGACCGACGTGCCGGCAGTGACCCCGCGATTCACCACCACGCCGCTGCGCGGAGCGACGACGGTCACCAGCCGGCGCGGTTCGCCTCCTCGTTCGATTGCCTCGATCTCGGCAGGCGGCATGCCCAGCACGCCGAGGCGTGTGCGGCCGCCGGCGATCACGGCGCTGGTGATCCCCGACGCCGCGGCGTTGCGTCGCGCGGCGAGGTATTCGGTCTGCGACGACAGCAGCTCCTGCGAGAAGATGTGCGCCAGCGGCTGACCGGCCTGCACGAACTCGCCGGTCGTGTTCACGTCGAGATGCTCGATCCAGCCGGCGACGCGCGTGTGCACGTGAGAGATGCGGGACTCGTCGGGGACCACCGTCGCGACCACCCGGACCGTCTGCGTCAGCGATTCGTGGCCGACCGTTTCGAGGCGGATGTCGAGCGACTGCGCCGCGTCGGCGTCCACCGGGACCCGGGAGTGAGCGGTCCCGGCACCGCTGGTCGGCACGATGCCGGCCGGGTGTTCGGGCGGCGGGGTAGACGGCGGTCGATCGAACGGCCAGCCCGATCGCGCGTGCTGCACCCAGAGGATGCCGATCAACACGACGGCCGTGGCGAGCGCCGACAGGAGCGGCGCGGCGATTCGGTGGAGAAAGCGTGTGGCGCTCATTGCCAGATCCCTTCGTACGACCCGATGGCGCGGCCGAGCCGCGCCCAGGCCAGACCGAGTTCGGTTTCCGCGGCGACCAGGTCGGCCTGCACGACCCAGAGCGCCTGCACCGCTTCGATGACGCTGACGAGTGGCAGCCGGCCGGCGGCGTAGCCGGCGACGGCCGGTTCGATTGCCATGCGGGCGCGGGGGAGCACGTTCGCGGTCAGTGCCGCGTGCCGTTCATACGCCGCCTCGAGCTGACGGACCGCGGCCGCCGCTTCACCCTCGATCATCCGCGTCATCGCGCGGAGGTCCGCTTCCGACATCGCCCGCATCGCCTGCGCCTCCGCGACGCCCGCGCGGAGCTTGCTCCGCCAGATCGGCAGGCTGACGCCGACCATCGCCATCCAGCCGCGCCCTTCCGCCATCGTGTAGGACGGTCCCGTCCGGATGGTCGCCATCGGCCGGAACATGTCGCGCATCACCTGCACCTCGGCCTCCGCGCGCGCGATTTCGGCGCGGCCGGCCGCGACCTCCGGCCGGGAGGCCAGCGCGGCTTTGATCGACGGCCAGTCGGGTGGCGGCTCGCGCAGAGGAACGGGCGCGAGGGGCGGGACGGGCGTATCGGCATCGAGCGCGAGGCTCGTGTTCAGCATCGCCTCGGCGCCTCGCACTTCGCGGATCAGGCTGCCTGCCAGGGCTTCGAGCCGCGCGACCTCGACTTCCGCGCGAAGGACGTCGGATTGCGGCGCCGTCCCGCTGGCGTATCTCGCATTCGCCGCCGTCACGACGTCCTTCGCGAACCCGATCTGCTCGTCGACCAGCGCCGCCGTGCGCCGGCGCTCCTGCAGCATCAGGTAGGCGCTCGCGGCGCCGATCCCCACGTCCAGCGTGGTGCGATTCGCTTCGGCCCGGAGGCGCTCCACGTCCGCCAGCGCCGCCGCGCGGCGGCGGCCGCGGATGCCGGACAGCGGAATCTGCTGCTCGATCGTGATGCTGACGTCGGCGCCGCCGAGCATGAACGGCAAGTGGTCGAGCGAGGGAGAGATCATCGGATCCGCGAGAGCGGAGACGATCGCGGCGCGCGCCTCGCCGGCCCGGATGCGGGCGCGGGCGGCCTGGATCTCGTCGCGCCGCTCAGCCGCGATGCGGACGACGTCGGGCAGCGCGAGCGGGGAAGGCAGCGACGGCGGCCGCTGACCGGCGACGGTCGCGGGCGCGATCGCCGCAACGACGACGATTGCCGCCAGGTGTCTGTGGACGGTTCTCACAACGGCCTCTCTCCGAATGAAGTCCCGGCCTCGAAATCGGCGCCGCCGGCGCGGCACAACCAGGCGCGCGGGCGCGTTCTCGAGGTGTGAATGGCCTGGGGTGTGTGTTACAGGCGCAGGGCGATGAGAGGTGGTCGTGTTCCGGACGCGTACTGCGGCCGCGAGTCGCGGACCGAGGCCGCGTCGCGCGGCGGCCGCGCGACGTGCGAAGGTGCCGGCACGGCGGCGTGACTGTGCCCGGCAGAGACCTCCCGCTGGACGTCCCCGCGGACGACCGCGACCGGCCGAGAGCAGGCGTCGGCGCAGCGGTCGTTCGTCGTCACGCCGGGGACGCCGCCGTGTTGGCAACGCCCGGCCGCCGCGGCGGCAGGGTGACACCATGCCGCGCACAAGACGGAGACCTCGGGTCCTGCGGCGAGGGTCAGCACGATCGAAAGGGCGAGTGCGCGCAGCACGTCGAGACTCGAACCGCAGGTACGGCAACACACGCGCCAGCCGGCAGGGACGGACGCGCGCGCAATTCCCGGCGATTTTCGCGTGGATTGAAAAGGGCTGGATCAGCGAGCGGGAGATTTTCCGCGCCGGCGCCGAGAATTCCCCGACCGGGCAAGACCCGAGCCGCACGCGGCGATGTGGTATCCTGTGATTGGCTTCTGACAGCTCGCTTTTACCGACTTCCGCATCAGATCCGAACTCGTTCGACTCTCCTGCGCTCCGTCGCCGGGCATCCCGCTCGAGCCTGCCATCAGATCAAGTGCATCCGTGAGATGCAGGAGTATCCATGAACACCAAGCTGTACGTCGGCAACCTGCCGTACGACACCACCGAGTCCGATCTTCAGACCCTGTTCGGCGGCGCCGGTCAGGTCGCCGGCGTCAACATCATGCGCGACCGGGCCACCGGCCAGGCACGCGGTTTTGCTTTCGTCGAGATGAGCGATGTCGAAGGCGCCCAGCGCGCGATCGCCACGCTCGATCAGCACCAGCTCGGGGGCCGCAGTCTCGCGGTCAACGAAGCGAAACCGCTGTCGCCGCGCTCGAACGACGGCTTCCGCGGCGGCCGGCAGCGTCGCGAATCGCGCTGGTAACAAGTACGCGACGCACCGGTCACCGCGGCCGGGGCGTCAGCGGATCGCCGGTCTTGTGCTCGGCGATCTGATACTTCAGGAACGCGTGCACAGCCTCGAGCGCGTCGCGGTCGGACGTCCGGATGTCCACGCGTCCCCCGTTGGGAGTCTCCACGTAGCGGTAGACGATCGCCGCTTTCCTGGCCGCCATCGTCACCGTCCCCGGCACGTTGCGAGCATCGTGTACCAACATGGGCGCGTCGAAGTCGCCGCTGCCGAACATCGCCGCGAGGTGGGGCAGGTGCGACCGGATGGCGTCGCGGTTCCTGGCGTCCGCGCGGTCCTTGACGGCGACGTCGATGGCACCGCCGTCGGTGAACAAGACGAAATGATGCGTGGTCCGCTCCTGGTCGAAGCCCATGACGGCATGGGCCCGCTGGTCAGCGGACCCGTGCTGATGCTGCGCGGCGGTGACCGGCGCCGCCGCGGCGCCAAGAATCGTGAACAGGCACGTGATCGGCAGTAAGCGCATGTGTGAACCTCCGTGTCTACCGTAGAGCCTGGAACGGTTCCAGGGTCAAGGGGCGGGCGGCTTCTTACCCCCCGGCGGTGTCCTGGAGCAGCTGGCGATACGTTCTCACGGCCGATTCGTACTCGCGGATGCCAATCCGCTCGTTCGCGCCGTGCGTGCGCGCCAGGTCCTGGGACGTCAGCCGCAACGGCAGGAACCGGAACACGCTGCTGCTCAGATCGGCGTAGTACCGCGCATCGGTGGCCACGGCCACGAGATACGGCGCGACGATGGCGTCGGGATGGACGCGGCGAATACCTTGCGCCAGAGTGCGGAAGATCGCGGTGCCGGTGGGGGAGATCGGCGACGGCTCGGCTGAGAACCGGCCGCCGATCGTCACCGTGACCCGTTCGTCGGCGATGGTGCTGCGCACGTACGCGAGCACGCTCGCGATGGTGTCACCGGGAAGAATGCGGAAGTTGACGACCGCTCGCGCGTAGCGCGGGAGGACGTTGTCCTTCGTGCCCGCCTGGAAGATCGTCGGCGCCGCCGTCGTTCGCACCATGGCATTGGTCGCGGGATTGGCTTCCAGCCGCCGGAGCACCAGCGGCGCGGTCAGCCAGAGGTTGCTGAAGACCGCGCGCTGCACGGCAGGGAAGTGCGGCGCGGTCCGGTCGAAGAGCTGCCGCGTCGGACCCGGGAAGCGCGCGCGCATCGGATGCTGCTCCAGGCGCGCGACGGCGGCGCTCAGGATGCCGACCGCGGTCGCTGGCGGGGGCAGCGAGGAATGGCCGCCCTGCGCGAGGGTGCTCAGCTCGATCGACACGAACCCCTTTTCGGCGATCCCGACGAGTGCAACCGGCCGCGAGGTGCCCGGCAGGATCCGCTCGGCAATCACGCCGCCTTCATCCATCACCATCTCGAGCTGTACTCCCCTGGTTTTCAGCAACGCGGCGATGCGCGCCGCCCCGCCCGATCCCCCCACTTCCTCGTCGTGGCCGTACGCCAGGTAAACCGTACGGGCCGGCTGAAAGCCTTCGGCGAGCAGCATCTCCACCGCTTCCAGCATGCCGACCACCGCGGACTTATTGTCGATTGCGCCGCGACCCCACACGAAGCCATCTGCGATCCGTCCCTCGAAGGGATGGTGCTGCCACTCGCGCTCCGTGCCGGCTTCGACGGGCACGACATCGAGGTGGCCGGCCAGGAGGATGGGCTTCAGCGTACGGTCGCGGCCCGGCCATTCGTAGAGCAGGCTGTGGCTGCCGACGGTCTCGCGGCGGAGCGTCGCGTGCGCGCGGGGGAAGGCCGACTCGAGGTGAGCGTGCAGGGCACGGAAGGGTGCGGCGTCGAAATCCGCCCGGTCTTCGGCGGAGATCGTGCGGATCCGTATCGCCGCGGCGAGGCGCTCGGCGGCGCCCGCGAGAACCGGGACCTCCGCTGCGCGCTCGACGGTGGATGGCGCAACCCGATGGCGCGCCGCAAGACTGAGCCCGGCGACGGACAGCAGCGCCGCGCCGATCAACAGGAGCAGGGTCTTCATACGCGGTTCCTCCGGCGAGCGCTAGCGGTTCACACGGAAGCGGAGCATCATCCCGCTCTCGTGGTGCTCGGCGATGTGGCAGTGCGCCATCCAGACGCCCGGGTGGCTGACGTCCAGCAGGATGTCGACGGTCTCGCCGGTTCGGACGAGAACGGTGTCCTTCCAGACCAGATTGCGATCCTCGCGTCCGTCGCGCGCCAGCACGAGGAAGCGGCCGGCGCCGTGAACGTGGAAGGGATGGTGCATCGGGTGATCGGAGTCCATCTCGTTCACGATCCGAATCTTCACCTGCTGACCGACCCGGAAGCGCCAGTCGATCGCGTCACCCTCGAGGCCCGTGTCGCGATCGATCAGCTTCCAGCGCATGTTCGCCGGCGTGGTGAGCCGGTTCACGTCGACCATGTCGTCCTCCCACTCGATACCGGCCTGTTCCGCATCGGCGGGGGCGGCAGGGGCGTGCGTGTCGCCGTGGCCGGCCGCCTCGACGAACGGCGATGGCAGCAGCTTCATTCCGCATCTCGGACAACGTCCGGGATCGCCGCTGATCACGTCCGGATGCATGGGACAGACGTAGTGGAGGGCCGCGGCACCGGCGTCGTCCGGCGCGCCCATGTCCATCTCCGCGACGAGCGCCAGCGTCTTCGCCGGTTCAGCCCCACGCAATGGGGCGAGCGCCTCGCGCATCGCGACCAGCGTGTCGTCCACGCGCAGCTGCGCATAGGTGTTCCTGAGGTCCGGTTCCGCGGCCTCCGATGCCACTGTGACCGTCCCCAGCCGGTAGGTTCGGCCGGGCGTTCGATGTTCGAGCGCCGCGTCTCCGGCGCGATCGAACAGCACGTCGACGACGGCGCGCTCCGACGGTGCGAGCACGACGCCGTCCACGAACGACTCGCGCTCGCAGCGGCCGCTGTCGCCTCCGACGAGCTTCATCCGCGCGCCGCGCACGCCGATGTCGAAGACACGGGTGTTGGCGGTGTTGGTGAGGTAGAGGCGGACCACCTCGCCGAGCCGCGCCTCGAGCGACAGCGCGGGCTCGCCGTTGGCGAGCATCACATTGCCGAAGCGGCCCATCGCCGTGTAGGTCGGGTGCAGGCGGTTGAACGGCGCGACCCGGCCGCCTTCCAGGAGAATGTCGTCGAGCGTGACCGCCAGTTCGCGGTGAGCCGGACCCCAGTAGCCGGGCTCGGATGGCAGCACCACGATGTTGCCGTAAAGACCGAGCTCCTGACCGTAGTCCTCGCGGATGTGCGGGTGATACCAGTAGACGCCCGGGTCGGGGAACGAGAGGCGATACGTGAACGTGCCGCCGACGGGAATGGGTCGCTGGGTCGCACGAGTCCCGTCGTATCTGTTCTCGATCCGCAACCCGTGCCAGTGCACCGTCGTCTCGAGGTCGCCATCGTTCACCACGCGCACGAGCACGCTGGTTCCCTGGCGCACCTGCAGGGTGGGCCCCGGAATCGATCCGTTGTAGGCGAGGAGCCGGAGCTCCGCGTTCCCGATCCGCCTGGTCACCGGGGCGAGCCGCAATTCGAATTCGTCGCCGTCCTCGAGGGGGACCGGTTCGACGGATCGAACGGCGGGCAGACCTGCGGGTTCAAAAGGAAAACGATCGTTCGACACTGCTTCTTCCATGTCACTCTCCGTCTGGTCCATCGGTCGAGCACTGCCGGCGAGCCCGACGAGTCCGGCCGCCCGGCCGTCGATCGCGACGAGCAGAACCTGCTCGCCTCGCTGTTCGAGGCGCTGCGGCCACCGGCCGAGCGCTTCGAGCGAAATCGAGAGCGCCTCGAACAATGCGCGGCTGCCCAGTGCGACGCTGTGGCCGCCCACTTCCGCCGCGATTCCGGCGGGGCTGGCATGGCGGACACGCCCGAGGCGCGGCATCTCGATACGCCGCTGGCGGGCGCTCTCGACGAGCGCAGGCGCCCAGGGAGATCCGAGCGGTTCGGCGGCGCCGGCGGCGAACGCGAGCACCGCGGATTCGTCGCGGCCGCCGACAACCACCACGGACGCCAGCCTCGGCGCCGCCGCGGCTGCCGTGGGGCTCTTCACGCGCGTCGTGTGGCCGGTCAACATGGCCTGACGATACCGGCGCGAGCCGGCGGCTGTCCTTCCGGGCGGCTGGAATTTTTCTTGTAGAATTCTTCCCCCATGCCGGAACCGGCGAGCTCCGCGTTCAGGTTCGGCCCGTTCGTTCTCGATGCCGCCGACCGATCGCTGAAGCGGGACAGCGTGCCGGTTCCCCTGACGCCCAAGCTCTTCGATCTGCTCGTCGCGCTCCTCGCCAATGCCGGACGGCTCGTCGACAAGGACACGTTGCTGCGATCGGTCTGGCCCGACGTGGCGGTCGAGGAAGGGAACCTGACCAAGGGCATTTTCAGCCTTCGCCAGGTGCTGGAACAGGACGGGACGCGGTATATCGAGACCGTCCCGAAACGCGGCTACCGGTTTGCGGCCGCCGTGAGCCGGGACGCGCCGGCGGCGTCCGCAGGGGCGTCGGCGGACGCCGCCCCTGACAATTCGATTGCCGTCCTGCCGTTCACGGACATGAGCGCGGCTCGCGACCAGGCGTTCTTCTGCGAGGGGATGAGCGAAGAGATCATCAACGCGCTCGGGCGGGTTTCCGAGCTGCGCGTCGCGTCCTACACCTCTTCACAGCGGTTCAAGGGCCAGGCGATTGACGCGAAGGCCATCGCGCGGGATCTGATCGTCGCCTGGCTCCTCGAAGGCAGCGTCCGCAAGTCGGGCGAGATGGTCAGGATCGCGGTGCAACTGGTGCGCGCCGGCGACGGGTTCACCGCGTGGAGCGGCCGGTTCGATCGGCGCCTCGAAGACATCTTCGCCGTCCAGGACGATATCGCCGGCATGATTGCGGACACGCTGACGCAGCACGTCGTGCGGCGCGCCGGTCCGCTCGTCACCTCGAAGACTTCGAGCAGCGACGCGTACGCGCTGTATCTCGAGGGGCGCTTCCTCTGGAACAAGCGGCCCGGCGACGTGGTGTGGCAAGCGCTCGATCGGTTTCAGCGCGCCGTGGAGGTCGACCCGACATTTGCTCCCGCGCATGCCGCGCTCGCCTCGGTCTACGGGACGCTTGGCGCCTGGGAGTCGGGTCTGCTTCCGCCGTCGGAGGCGCTCGCCAGGGCGAAGGCGGCGGCGGACCGCGCGCTCGCGCTCGATCCCCAGCTCGCCGCCGGCCACACGGCCGTCGGATATGCGCAATTGCACTTCGACTGGAACACCGCCGGCGCGCTCGAGGAGTTCGGCCAGGCGATCGCGCTGAATCCGGCATGGGTGGACGCGCACCACTGGCACTCGCACGCGCTCTGCGCCGCGGCGCGGTTCGGCGAGTCGCTCGGCGCCTGCCGGCGGATCGTCGAACTGGATCCGCTGAATCCGCTGATGCACGCGCATGTCGCGTGGCATCACTACATGGCGCGCGAATACGCCGCGGCGCTGGAGCAGTCGGAGCGCGTGGTGCGCATGGAGCCGGGATTTCATTGGGGTCACTTCTTCGCCGGCTGGGCGCTCGAGCGGCTGGGACGCGGCGTTGACGCAGTCGAGAGGCTGAAGGAAGCGGTGCGGTGTTCGTCGAACAGCCCGGTGATGCTCGCCGGACTTGGCCACGCGCTGGCCTCGGCACACGAACACCGGGCGGCGCGCCGGGTCGCCTCCGACCTCGAGCGGTTGCGCGGTGACAAGGGACTCTTTGCCTACGAGCTCGGCGTCATCCGCGCGGCGTTGGACGAGGTGGACGCGGCATTCGAGTGGTTCGACCGTGCGGTGCAGGAGCGGTCCGGCTGGATCGCGTACGTCCGCGTCGACCCGCGCCTCGACCAGGTGCACGGCGATCCGCGTTTCGCACAGCTCGGACGCCGCGCCGCGTCGTCGCCGGGGCGATCGGCTCAGTGAACGATCAGGAACGATCGATCTCGGCGGGCGGCGGCGGCAACGAGACTCCAGACAGGCACCTCGCCCGCTGCCGGCGACGACGAGAGACGCGCGCCGCCGGAATCCCGCAGCTCCCATGCCACCGTACCGCCGCGCGCCCATGCCGTGCCTTCGGTCCAGGCGTAGAGTGTGTCCCCCGCGGCGTTCACCGCCACGCTGGGATGTTTTCGCAGCGCGGTGCCGGACATCGCGGCCGGTGCGGAGACGCGCTCGGAGCCTGGCGTCAACACCGCAGCGTAGATCTGCTGCTGCGTCTCCCATGCGGCCACGATGTCGCTGCCGCGCAACGCCATCGCGAATGTCGTCATGGGACACGCCGGGAGCTCCCATCCGTGGAGCCGGATGGGCGGCGTGAAGCTCCCGCGGACGAGTCTGAGCCACATCGCGTCTCTGTGAGTGGATTCCCCGGCGGCGCGATACAACACGTTCAGCCGCCCGTCCCGATCCGCGAGGGTTTCCACCTGACAGCAGCCGCACAAGCCGGCGGCATCCCCGAAGGGGACCTCGCTCGAGAATCGCACGCCGTCGTCCGCAGACGCAGCGACGTAGAGCCGTCGATGTGATTCACCGTCGCGCGCGCCGGCTGCGTGCCACACGACGTAGACATGGCCGGCGCGGTCCGCCGCGACCGAACCGCCGCCGTCGAGGTGCCGCAGCTGGCTGCCGATGGCGCGTTGCGGATCGAAGGCCCGGCCGCCGGGACGCAGGCGCGCATACCACATCGGCGTCTGCCTGGCGCCGTTGCGCTCGATCGGACGTGACGCATTCCAGGCGACGTGGACGAAGCCGGTCCGGCCCAGCGCGATCTGCCCGCCGCGCACGGATCCAGTGGCGATGACGGAGCCGGCTTCGCTGTTCACGCGCAGCGGTGGCGTGAACGTCGCGGCGCCGTCCGGAAGGCGGGAATAGAACAGATCCCCGTGGGCCGGATCCCCCTTGAAGTACAGCAGGTGCAGGGTTCCGGCGTCGTCTACCACCGCCTGCGGCTGGATGCCGCCGTCGGGCGTCCGGAGGAGGGTCACGCCGGCGGCTCGCGGCGGAGCCCCGGCCGCGGCGGCGCCGGCAGCGGCGACCGCGGCGATAAGCAGCAACGCCCGGGATCGAAGATGCATCACGCCGTCATTATCGCGCGAGAGCGGGCGCGTTCAGGACGCGCGCGTTCCTGACGGTCACCGCCAGGTCGGGCCCGGGCTTCTCACCGAGGCGCGCCGCGAGGCATTCCACACCTCGCCGCACGCGCCACACCGCCAATAGGCGTGGGCGTCCGGATTGCGTGCCGTGGTCGAAATGCTGCGCGACCGGCATGTCGGACAGCACGTCGGCAGCGCGTCGGCGGCAGCCGGCGACGAGTCGTGCGCCGGGGCTTTGCGGAAATCAGAGGTCCGCATACATCCGGCCGCCACGCCACTCGAGCCCGGGAGCCGGAGTCGCGCTCGGAACTGACGCGTCGAAAGAGATCTGCACGTGGAGTTGTTCCGATCACCACCGTGAATGTCGCGGATCGACCCGGGGCCGATCACTTTGATGAGGCGGGCGGCCCGGTGGCGGCCGGAAGCTCAGGAAAGGATCTCCAGAGTATCACATCGACGGGCGGTGGTGCCCGCGAGATCCCGCGCGGCGATCGGCGTCGGGATGAAGCCGCTTTTACGCGCGCGCCGCGGCATCGCGATCGGACGCGATCGACGGGGCGCAGGAGTGGGAGGCGAACCGGGGCGGCGGCACCACCAGCCCGCAGGCCGGACACTTGACGCGGTAGTTCTGAAGGTAGCGCCACACGATTTTGTACTGATCCCGCAACGGGGCGTTGGCAGTCGACTCGCCGGTGAGCTCTGCCACCAGTCCCAACACACCATCGCGGGCGAGGAGTTGCTTGCGCACCGATGCCAGGCGCATGTCGAAGACGGCCCGGAACGCGCTGCCGAACTGATCGTTCACGTGGATCGCGGCGCGGTAGAGCGCCGCGGAACTGAGCAGACCGGCCGCGCCAATCAGCAGCGCAACGCGCGGCGTCGCGGTGTAGCGAAGACCGGGATACACCCACGGCACGGCAAGGTAGGAGATCCACAGCAGCCCGGTGACGCAGACGGCGACGCTCGAGTACAACGCACTGTCGGCGAGCGCCTGCTGGGTGTCGAGCTCCTCCCTGGCGTCTTTGTCGAGCGTCGACCAGACACGCGGAAAGAAGAAGATGGCGTCCGCACCGTAGCGGGTATACGGATACTGCTCGAACGCGGTGACGGCGTTGCCGAACCGGGTCGGAAACGCCGCGGTGTACTCGCCCGTCGCCTCGTCGAGAGGGAAGCGGCGGAGCTCGACGCTCGCCTCCTCGTAGCGCCGCCGGTGAATCGGGTTGGGGTCGATCAGGGACCGGTTGTAGTGGGATCGCTCTCTCTCCCGCCAACGCTGCAGCCGCGCCGTCTCGCGCCGGACGCCCAGCTCCCACAGTGCGTGCGGCCAGAACCGGCGCCCTTCGAACAGCATGTAGATCGGCATGTCCAGCAGCGTGACGACCCAGCCGAGAATCAGGGCGGCAACGACGCACACCACGTCGTTGTAAGCGGACGCGCCCGAGGCGTCCGCCAGCGTGAGCAGAATCGGCCGCACGCCGAGCATCAACAGAAAACCCGGCAGCAGCAGCCGAAAGATCAGCTTGACGCCGAGATCGAACGGAAGCTTCATCCGGGACGTCCTTTAATCGAAGCCTCCGCCGCCCGAGCCATGCGTCGACATGCTCGGCGCATCCCCAGCCACGCCGGCAGAGCTGTCCTCATCGTCCCACTCCACGGACGCCGCTCCCGGAGCATCTCGCCTGCCGCCTGGCGACTTCCGCGCGGAGCTTTGTGCAGGCAGGATGGCCTCGATTTCGGCGAGGTACCGTTTCAGGATCACACGCGCTTGGTGAACCTCGCCCGTTGTCTTGAGCGCCCGCAACTGCTTGAGCGTCGCCTCCAGACTCCTGGTCATCGGTTCGAGGCTCGTTGAAGGTGCGGACGCCGCGGCTCGTCGCGAGGACAGCTTCTGCGCCGCCTTCGAGATCGCCGGCTTGCGCGATGTCTGCATTCTCCTGGACTTGGCCATATGCACTCCCTGGCGGCTCAACGACCGCCGACGCACGTGGTTAGCGAACGAGGCGCTGAAGTTGCGGCGAGACATCGGCGCGACGGATCGCGGCACGTGCCCTGGCGTACTCGCTCGCCGCGGGCGTCTCGCGGCCGCTGATTCTCAGGACGGCGTCGGTGACGCGGGAATCCACGGTGTACAGCATTGCGATCTCGTCGGCGACGACGGCTGTGGCACACAAGTCCGGACCGAGGAGCGCCTCGACGCGTTCCCGGGGATCGGATGCCTCGGAGAAGATGCCGCGCAGGCCGGCAAACGCCCCCGGGTCCGTGGGACACCAATCTTCGCGCGCCGCTTCGACGCGGGTGCGATCGACGAGCCGGCCGAAGGCCTCGGCGCCGATCAGGACGCTGGGGCGCTCGAGCACCTTGACGGCGTCCACGATCCCGGGTCCGAGCGCCGAGGGATCCCACGCGGCGGGGCGGCGATACGCACGGCTGAGCACCTCGCGAAAGGCGCGGGGAATGCGGTTCTGCTCGCCGCGTGCCGCATCGCCACGCAACTGCGCCAGCTCCCGCTGATGCTCGCGGTCCGGATAGGACAGCCACAGCGCTGCGACACCGGCGATCGTCGCCGTCGCGAACGATGTGCCGGTGCTTGCCTGGACGCAGGATTGCCCGCCCGGCGCGGCAGCCGTCCACACCGATTCACCGGGCGCCGAGATCACCACGCGCCGGCCGCGCGAGGAACACTCCCACACCTTGCTGTCATAGTTGGTCGCCGCGACGGCGACGGCCGTCGGATAGGCGGCAGGAAAGACCACGCGCCGGCCCGGAACCTGGTTGCCGGCGGCGGCAATGACGATGACGCCGCGCGACTCGGCGTAGGCGATCGCGTCGGCGAGATCGCGGGTGCCGGGCAGACTGCCGAGACTGATCGAGATCACGTCCGCGTGCTTCTTCGCCTTGTGCCGGTTCGGTCCTGACGCGGCGCGAATGGCGTCCGCCAGGCGTGAGGAATTGACCTGGAGCTTCAGCAGGTCGTCGTGAAACATCAGCACGCCTTCGACGACGCGCAGCGGCATCAGCGTCGCGCCGGGCGCCACGCCGGTGACCCATCGGGTCGGCGTGAGCCGGCTTTCCTTGGAACTCACGATCACGCTGGCGGTCTTGGTGCCGTGCCCGGGATTCCGCAGTGTGCCGGTCAGCAGCGGGTCTTCGGGGTCGTCGCGATCGCCGAGAAAGTCCCAGCCGCTCGCCGCATCGATCCCCGGCCAGATCTCAGGATGTTTCCGGTACCCGGTGTCGGGATGGCCGACGACGACGCCGGCGCCGGGACCGGCGGGCGGGCCATTCGCAGCCGCGGCACGCGCGAACATCTCGTGAGCCGCAAGGACGTTTGCGCCGTGCGTCCCGTCCAGGCTCCATTCCGGGTCCTGGAGGGCGCCGGGAACAGGGTTGTTGCACTTGCTGCGTTTGATGGCGACGGGATCGCACGGAGGACAGACGCGATCGCTGATCTCTTCACCTTCATCAGGCGCATGGGTCACGGACGGAAGCGCGTAGGCGACGCCGGGCTTCTTCTGCAGAACGTCGCCCGGACCCGCCTGGTATGCCGCCTCGTAGGCCCGCTGCCATGCATGCCCGAGGGTTCGCGCGTCCGGCGGAAGAGCGAGGCGAACCGCATCGGCTTCCGGCTCGCCTCGTGTACCGCCGCTGCGCTGCAGCGACTCGCGTGCGGACTCGGCATCGCCGCTGTCGTCGAGGACGACGACGATGCCGCGCACGTCCACCTCGCTGGCCGGCCTGGACTGTCCGCCCAGAGATATGCCTCCGACCACGGCGCACAGCATCGCCGTGCCGAGCCGCGGCGTCACTTGCCGTCCCCCTTCGTCCACCCGAGCGCGGCGTCGAGGTTGAAGGAAAACCCCATTTGAAAGGTCCCCTTGCGTTCGATCTTTGCCCCCGGCGGCGAGCCCGCGGGCAGCGTGCCGCGCGTCCAGAAGTAGCCCACGAACGGGGAGACCGCATCGAAGTTCAGGCCGAGGCTGGACAGCAACGCGCCGCGATAGCCGAGAGCGACCCCGTACGATTCGAGCGGCTGCTTGTCGAACTTGATCGAGCCCTTGATGACCAGGTCGTCCCGCCACCCGCCGCCTTCGCTCAGCAGATCGCCCAGCGCATACCCCAGGCCCACGAAGAATGACGTCGGCGACTTGACCGGCTCGACGAGCCCGGTCTGCTCGTTGAGTTTGAGTTCGTTGAAGCGCTTGAACGGCAGGTCCGCGGAGAGGAAGTAGTGTTCGGACGGGCCGGTGACGATCATCGCGGACGCGCTCGGCTGTTCGGACGGCCCATCCGCGCTGCCCGTGCCTCCCTCGAGGACGGGTCCCGCCTGCGCCGGCGCTTCCTGCTGGACGCTGACCGTCAGGTTCGCCCGCTTGCGCTCCAGGACGTAGCCCGCGCTGACGCAGTTCAGTGCAGCGGAATCAGCGCGACCGGCCTCCAACAGGCCCTTTGCCAGCCGCAGCAGCTTCCCGAGGTCGGTTGCCAGCCGCGTCTTGCGTGATTCCTCGATGAACCGGAATCTGGGGCTGCGCGCGCCTCGGTAGATCACGTACAAGTGCAGGCGGTCGTCACGAGTCGACACCCAGCGCAGATTGCTCGACGGGCGGAGACACACGATTGCCGCCTGAATCTCCTCGGGCTTGTGACCATCGGTGGACGCGCACGACGCCGCGATGTTCTTCGGGAAGCTGGGCGCCGAGGACGGCACCACGACGAGGGCGGGCGGCGTGGCGGTGAGATCGACGATGACGTAGCGTTCGTTCCGGGCTTCGGCATCGGCGGCGCCCATCACCAACGCGGCTGCGAGCAAAGCGGGTCTGAGACGAAGCATCGAGTCCTCCTACCGGACCAGCGCCGCGAGGCGGGGCTGCAGCGCGCTGACCGGCCTGGCCTTGTTGCGGTAGATCGCGCCGCGCATGATGTTGATCTCGATCTCTTCCATCGTGAGGTTCCGCGGGTAGGCGCCGGCGAAGTGCAGCGCCACCACCTCGCCTGCCTCATTGAAGAGCGGCGAGCCGGAGCTGCCGCCGACGGTCGAACAGTCGTGCTCGAGGATTGGCGCGGCATCGGCCTTGCCCTCGAACGACTCGCAGGCGAACGACACCTTCTTGGCGAGCCCCGCCGGGTGGTGGAGCACATACAGGCCGCCCTTGAACGTCGTGGGGCCGTCGGCCAGTTTCAGGAACGGCCGCGGCGCCTTCTCGATCTCGACGGCCTTCGGATCGAGCTGCAGCACGGCGAAGTCCAGCCTGGGATCGAAGTCCTTGACGCCGACGCATCGCGTGCGGATCGCCCGGGTGGGCGCTCCCTGCTGATCGAAATCGAAGAGGAGCACGATGTCGCTGCACTGCCGGCGCTCGAGCGGAGCGCCGTCGCTCTGGCTGAACGACAGCGATTCGCGCAGGCAGTGATGGTTGGTGAGCAGCAGGTTCGGCGCGATCAGGAATCCCGTGCACACGAACCCGTCTCCCACGAACAGCTTGGCGACCGAGCGCGCCGCCTCGGCGAGCGTCGGCTTCTTCAGCAGCGTGACCGCCTCCGGCACGGTGCGCCAGTTGGGAACGGTGGACTGCGGGACCAGGCGCCCGACCGAATCGACCTCGTAGATGATGCGATCGACCTCGAACGTGAGCGCGCGGGGCGTGCCCTCGACCTCGATCGTCGCCCGGTTCGTGAACAGGACGTCCGAGAGAAACTCCTGCGAGTCTGCGAACTGCCCCGGGGTGTAGCGGGCGGCGACCCGCTCGGACCGGTCGCGCAGGACGATGGTGTACTTGCTGTCCGGCGGCGACTTGATGTTTTTGAAGTGCACGCGGATCCACGCAGACTCGGGCGGGGCATCCACCCTTCCCATCCAGACAACGCCGTCGCCGCGGTCCTTGAAGGCGGACGCCTTCAACGGTTCCTTGAGTGCCTGCGGCAGGCCTTCGCGGTGGATCTGCGCCTGAGCGATCCGGGCTCCGGCGAGCGCGCCGACGAATGCAAGGGCAGTGGTCGCGAATCGCATGCGCATGGGAGTCCTCGCGGTCATTTGCAGTCGAGCGCGCAGGTGAAGTCCTGGACGTCGGTCAGGTTGACTTGCGTCGCGGGCCCTCCCCGGTACCTCAGGAACGAGTTCGCGGCAAAGACCACCTTGCTGTACTTCTGCAGCGCCCCCAGCTCGTCGACGAAGACGACCCAGTACTTCCCCGAGGCGCTGTCGAACGCCAGGCGCCGAAGCCGCGTCAGCGGCAGCGGCCGCCCGCCGGTGACCGCCGGCAGCTCGACGCCGTTCTGCACGGCCTCATTGATCACGATCGACTCGCCCTGCTTGATCAATTGCCGGCTGCCGTCGACGCCCGGCTGCCGGTTCGGCTTGAACGTCGTCGAGTCGCGGGCGGTGGCGAGCGCTCGAGCGAAGTTGATGCGCCCGAAGCGCGCGATCTCGTCGAGCTGTTCGGAGAAGTCGGCGGTATAGAGGATCCGCTGCCGCAGGGTGGCGGGCGCGAGGGAGGTTCGCACCGACTGCGCCTTGAGCAGCGCGGCCAGCCCGGAGACGAACGGCGCCGCGACCGAGGTGCCGTCCATCTCGCCCGTGGAGTCGCCGTACAGGGTACTGGTCGCGACGCCGACCGCGGCGACGTCGAACGCGGTGCCCCGGTTGGTCGCATGCGCCCCTTCCAGCGGCGACTCGCCATCGGCCGCCAGCGCCACCACGCTGACGACGTTCTCGGCGAGCGCGGGGATGGTCGAGAAGCAGCCGGGCACGAACGGGCAGTTCTGCCCCGCGCTCACCGTCGCCCCGTTGTTGCCGGCGGCGACGACGTAGAGGACGACGGAGCGGTACTGCTCGACCATCAGCTCCAGTTCCGACCGCACGGTGCGCAGGAGTTCATCCTGCAGGCTGAGATTGACGATGTCGGGCGGCCCGTGCTCGCTGGCGATGCGGACGATCGGGTCGTTGTTGACGAACCGGTCCTTCGCGTACTCGAACGCCCAGATGGTCGCGCGCGGATCCGCGCCGACCACGCCCACGCCGTTCTCCCGGGCGGCGATCAACCCGGCCACGAATGTGCCGTGATCGAAGTGCTCGCTGAAGGAGCTGGGGACGCGCGCCTCGCCGCACGCCTTGACCTTCACCGGAAGCCGCGGGCCATTGGGATCGGGCGGCAGGTTGTCCGGCGGTTTCATGAACGGATTGCGCTCGCCGCCGCGCCCGAGAAAGTCGCAGTGATTGCCGTCGACGGGGTTGTCCCAGATGCCGACGGTGACCTTCCTGAGGTGGACCTTGTCGATCTCGGCCGCCGTCGCGTACGGATACTTCATCTTGAGGAGCACGTCCCGGGAGTCGGCCGGCGATTCCATGGGAACCGGCGACCCGCCCCCGCCCTTCATCGCGGCGTTGGGGACGGCGTAGACGATCCGCGGGTTGGCGGCCGTGGTCTGGCCAGCCTTGGTGAGCTTCGCGGCAGAGAGGTCGAGCACCTTCGTCAGGCGGGTGAGGTGATCCGGAGATCCGACCGGCAGACGCAGCGTTACACGGCGGGCGGGCAGGAGCAGCTCCCCCGAGAATCCTTTGGCGTTCCAGTCCACACCCGGATTGAAGCCGGCGACGAGCCGGGTACAGCGTTCGTCCCAGCGGGCGCATCCTTCGGTGCGTGAGGTGACAATCGCGCCGAGCGGTTCATCGACGCCGGCCGTGTATTTCAGCTTGCTGACGCTGGTAAAGGAGCGCACGTCGAGCTGCGGCAGACAGAGGGCGTAGTCCGGCAGCCGCCGGTCGGGGCAGAGAGTGCTCGTAACCGCCGCGTCCGGCGGCGCCTTCTCGTTCGTCCAGACGCCGTGCCCGTTGCGGACGGTACAGACGTGCGCGTTGATGGAGCAGAGATACCGGTCGAATTCGGGCGCAACGGTCTCGACCGGCAGCAGATTCAGCTTCAGCAGGATCTGCTGCGGCGTCAGCCCGTCGCGATCCACGTACACGCGCAGGGGGATCAGGCCCGCGGCCGCGAGGTCGACAATCGTGGTAGCGAAGTTGCTCGAGACCAGGCCACCCGAAAAGTGAACGACGAGTTCGCTGGGGGCCGTGGTGGTCTTGACATCCGCCTGTGCGCCGACGCCGGCGTTGATCGTCGTACCACCGGCGAGCAGCACCAGCGAGCGGCAGAGCACTCGAAGAGCTGAAGCGCCCAGGACGCCATGACGCAGCATGTAAGTCCTCCATCGAAGAACCTGGACGGACGTCAACCGCTTTTTCGGCGATGGTGTGGCTGAACCCGCGCAGTCGTCCGGCGCCTCGATAGACCCGGGGCGTCTGCAGCGGGGCTACCCGGTTATAACGACGGAGAGCGGCGTACCGAACAGGGGCCGGGACGTCACCGTCTCCCGGACGGCGTGACGGGGTGGTCCTCCAGATGGAAGACCGCCTGCAGGGCGGCGGTGGTGATCACGTAATGCCGCCGGTCACGGAGCACGACCGTCGCATCCAGCGCCGGTCTGAGCGAAAAACGCCGGCTGACGAAGATGTGGACGCCGGTCCCGATCGCCAACGTCGGATCGGTGAACGTCATCTCGGGACCGCCAGGCATCATGCCGGCGGACAGTCGCCGTGCGTAGAACGCGGGCGGCCGCCTCGTCGTCATGGCCACCGACGTGCGGCAGAACCCGACGCCTGCCTCGATGAACGGATCGACCGGCCGGATTCCGAGAATGCGGGCGCGCGCTTTGAGGGAGGCCGCGAACGTCGACATGCCATCCCCGAACTCGAGCCACGCGCCGTCCCCGTCCAGAGAGACCCGGGGCGTGACTTCCCACCCGATGGAGCCGCCGATCGACGGACCGCTGCGCGAGCCATCGGTGGCGATCCCGGCAAACCCGGTCACGGTGGTGCCGTGGCGCCAGACGTTTCCGCGCCCGGCGGTTTGTGCGGAAGCGGAGCCGGAGGCGAGGACCAGCACGAGAAGTGCCGCGAGAGGGGAAGCGACGCGCATAAAGCACCTGTCTTCCAGGATCTCCAGCGTTGTCACCAGGGCGAGAAGCACAGAGCAGGCCACCGCCGCGTTGCGGGCGGGCGGCGCCGCTGTTACGCTCGGCCCCCCGGGCGGTGCGGCGGCCGGGAACTCCTTCGGGTGCGTGCGGGAAATTGCCCGCGGGCGGAATGGGCGCGCCGGGCCTCGAGCCTTGGGGCGAGCGTCAGACGACCGCCGGCTGTCCGCCCGCGGCCTCCGCGATTGGGAGCCGGATGACGACGGTCGTGCCTCCGGCGGGCGGGCAGTCGACGTCGACCTCGCCGTTGTGCGCTTCGACGAACCGTTTCACCGTCGGCAGACCCAGGCCCGATCCTCGAGCCTTCGTGGTGAAGAACGGCGTGAAGATCTTCTCGCGGACGTCCGCGGGGATGCCGGGGCCGCCGTCCGAGAACGCGATCTGGCAGTTCCCGTCGACCATCTCCACGCCAACCAGGATCCGGCCCTTGCCGCGCATCGCCTGAGCGCTGTTCAGGAACAGGTTCTGGAAGACGATTCTGAGCATGTCGGGATCGGCGGCGACCGGCGGCGCGGTCCCGCCGATCTGAATGTCCAGGTGCTTCAGTGCGGGATCTTCATTGAGGAGATTCGCCGTGGTCTTGACCAGCGGCACGATGTCCACCGGCGCCCGCTTCGGGTTCGGTGGACGCGCGAAGAGCAGCAGATCCTTCATCATGCGGTCGAGCGCGTCGATGCGGGACACGATCTCGCCGAGAATCTGCGCGCTCGCGCCGTCCTGCACCATGCGGCTGCCAAAGACCTGAATGGCGCCGCGAATTCCGGCAAGCGGGTTCTTCACCTCGTGCGCGATCACCGCCGCCATTTCGCCGAGCCTCGCCAGCGCCGCCTGTTCCCGCAGCCGGACTTCAGACTCCACGCGCCTCGTCAGGTCGTGGATGATGCCGGTGAACTTCCGTTCCCCGTCGATCAGCATCTCGCCGACCGACAGTTCCATCGGGAACACACTGCCGTCGCGCCGGCGGCCCTCTACCTCCCGTCCGATGCCGATGATCTTCGGATCGCCGGTGCGCAGATAGCGCTCGAGATAGCCGCCGTGCTGTTCGTGGTGCGGCGATGGCATCAGGATGCTGACGTTCCGCCCGAGCACTTCACTCTCCGGATAGCCGAAAAGATCCGCGGCGCCGCGATTGAACGCTTCGATGCGTCCCGCGGCGTCGATGACGATGATGCCGTCCGCCGTCATGTTGAGGATGGCGTCGAGGCGCTCGGCCCGCGCGGTGGACGTCGCAATGGCCTCCCGCTGGGCCTGCTGCGTCACGTGCAGCCGATGATTCAACGAGGAGATCACGATGCCGGTGGCCGCGAACACGGCCAGCGACAACTGGTCGGTGGGATCGCCCACCGCGAACCCCGCCGGCGGCAGCAGGGAGTACATCGCCGCGAGGGTCGACAAGGCGGTCGTCAGCAGCCCCGGGCCGAGACCGCCATACCAGGCCGCAATGATGATCGCGGGGTAGAAATGCAGGTAGGGCGCGTCGGTGCCGAAGGATTCCGTGAACAGGTCCCGAAGCAGGACCGCGCCGGCGAACAGACCGAGCGCAGCGGCGTAGCGCGATGCGGAGGCGCACCAGGCGGTTCGCACCTTTTGCAGAAAGCGGCTCACGTGTAGGTCTACCATACGCGCTGGTTCACCGTGGCGCAAGGCGGGGATCACTACACGCGCGCCGACAGCCTCACTCTGGAACGCTTCTTGATCCCGGCGCCCTTCGACCGCGTGCGCGACGCCGTCGCGCCGCGCAAAAACCCGCGGTCGCCGTGTTGTTTTTCAATGAACGGGAAGCGATCGCTGACCGTGCTCGTCGTTGACGACGAGACGCTCCTGCGCTGGTCGATCGCCGAACTGCTGCGGCGCGGGGGACATACGGTCCTCGAGGCGGCCAGCGCCGAGAGCGCCCGCGGCGCGCTCAACCGCGCGGCGCAGCGTCTCGACGTGATCCTGCTCGATTACCGATTGCCCGACGCGCACGATCTGACGTTTTTCGAGGAGGTCCGGCGCACCGTGCCGCGGAGCGCCGTGATACTCATGACGGCCTTTGCGACCCCGGAAATGACCCGGGCGGCGCTGGAGCGTGGAGCGTACTGCGTCCTGACGAAACCCTTCGAGATGCGCGGCTTCGAAGATCTGGTGATGGCGGCGTGCCGGCCATCCCGCTATCACTAGCGGGCGGCGCTGCGAGGACGGTAGGCTTCGAGAAGCCGGAACGCGCCGTTGTCGTCGAACCAGACGTCGACCGCGTGCGCGACCGCGAAGGCTCGCGCCAGCGCGATCGCCTCATCTCGCGATCCGGCTCTCACCTGGGCGGTGGACGGCACCTGCCGGACGGTGAAGACCGGAGGGGACTCCGGGTGGCTGGTCACGAGGACGTCGCCGTCCGCCGCCCCTTTCGGATCCGGGCGGAGGGCGTTGACCTCCCGGCCAGCCGCAGCTGGAACGTGACGTTCTCCCGGGAACATGACTCCGCCTTTCAGCGAACGGACGTCGAACCTGACCAGGGATGCGGCCCGATCGCCGTACGATTGTCATACGAGCCGGCGGAGAAGTCGGTATTGCAGATGACCAAACGCGGTCGTGCGAGCGGCGGGTGAGCGTCAGTAGCCGAGGAGCCGCCACTGCTCGTCCCGCATCACGCGGTAGCACTCGCAGCACGCGTCCTGGAGACGATCTCGATCGCGAATCAGAATCAAGCCCCGCTTCTCGTTGACCAGACCGGCCCGGTGCAGCGACCGGAGGACCACGGTGACCGTGGGCCGGTGCACTCCCAGCATCGTGGCCATCAGGTCGTGGGTCAGCGGAATGTCGCCGTTGTTGATCAAGTCGCTGACGGTCAGCAGCCAGCGGATGCACCGCTGCTCCACGGAGTGAAACATGTTGCAGACCGACATCTGCATGCTGCGCACGAGCAGCACCTGCGCGAAACGTCCGACCGTCGAGTACAGGGTTTCGTCGCCGAGAACTTCCCGCCGCAGGATCTCCGCGCTCATCCGGTGGGCGAGGCCCGGGATCTGCACGACGCCGTCGCACGACATCTGCGTGATCCCCGGCAACACTGCCGTCCCGGCGAGTCCGTCGCGGCCGATCAGGCCGACCTCGAGCGACTGGCCCGACTCCAGCGTCGAGACGAGCGAGATCACCGCGCTGCTCGGAAAGTAGGCGGCCCTGACGGGCTCGTGCGCGCGGAACAGCACTTCCTTTCGATGCAGATGCACCGGCTCGAGATGCGGGACGATGCGCCCGAGGACTCGCGGCGGCAGCAGCGCGAGCAGCCGGTTCTGCTGCGCGTCAGCGGCGTGCGGCGAGGGCTTCTGCCGGTTCGGCGGCAGCGTCATTCGCTCCTGGGCGCGGATGCGACGGGGGGCCATCTTACGCTCCATCGGCGATCACGCCGGTTGTCGCGCGATAGAACCACTGCTTCTGCAGTTCGGTTGCCGCGACATACAGACAGGCGATGCCGCCGATCGCGGCGACCACGGCAGCCGGCAGCGGCACGAATCCGAACGCGGCCGCGAAGGGCGCGTAGGGAAGGGCGAACGTAATCGGGATCAGCGCCGTGGTGGACAGGAGGAGCAGACGGCCGGGCCGGCTGCGGAAGAACGGACGCCGCGTCCGCATCACCAGCACGACCAGCAGCTCCGTGAGCAGTGACTCGACGAACCAGCCGGTGCGGAACGCCGACGGATCCGCGTGAAAGAGCACGAGCAGGACAGCGAACGTCACGACGTCGAACAGCGAGCTCAGCGCGCCGAACTCGATCATGTAGCGCGTGATGAACGCCATGTCCCAGCGCCGCGGCCGGTCCACCAGCTCGCGATCGACGGCATCGCCGGCGATGCCGACCGCCGGGATGTCCGACAGGAAGTTGTTCAGCAGGATCTGTCCGGCAGTGAGCGGCAGGAACGGCAGGAACACGGATGCCGCCGCCATGCTCGCCATGTTCCCGAGATTGGCGCTGGTGGTGATCAGGACGTACTTGAGCGTATTGGCGAACGTCTTGCGCCCCTCCTCGATGCCGCGGCGGATCACGTCGAGTCCGCGTTCGAGCAGCACGAAGTCCGCCGCCTCCCGGGCGACGTCCACCGCGCCCTCGACCGAGAGGCTGGTATCGGCGGCATGCATCGCCGGCACATCGTTCACGCCGTCGCCGAGGAATCCGACGACGTGTCCCATCTTCTTGAGCGAGAGGATGATGCGCTCCTTCTGGTTCGGATCCACTTCGGCGAAGACGTCCGTCCTCTCGGCTGCGGACCACAGCGCTTCGTCGTGGAGCTCGTCGAGCTCCCGGCCGGTGATCAGGCGCGCGGCGGGCAGGCCGACCCGCGCCGCGATGTGCTGCGCGACCAGCGTGTTGTCACCCGTGATCAGTTTCACCGAGACGCCGAGCGCGGCGAGCGCGGCAATCGCTTCGGCCACGCCTTCCTTCGGCCGATCCACGAATGTGAGGAAGCCGGCAAAGGTCATTTCCCGCTCGTCGTCCCGGCGGTAATCGGGTTGGTCGGCCGCGGCCCGCTGAGCCACCCCCAGCACGCGGACGCCCTGCCGCGACCACGTGTCGTAGCGCTCACGGACCGCGGCGAGCACCGCCGGCGTCAGCGGGGTTCCGTCCGGCGTGCGGGTGCACACCTCGATGACGCGGGGGAATGCCCCTTTGGTGATCAGCACCGTGCCCTCGATCGTCTTCACCGCCACGCTGACGCGCTTGCGCACGAAGTCGAACGGGATCTCGCCGAGTTTGGCGGCCTGGCCCGGCGGCGGTGTGCAGGCTGCAGTAATCGCGTCGTCCAGCGGGCTGTTGACGCCAGTCGTCAGGGCGGCGTTGAGCGCGCCGAGTTGCAGCACCAGCTCCGAGGCACGGCCGTGGATGTCGTAGGCGCCGTCCAGCTGCACGACGCCGTCGGTGAGGGTACCGGTCTTGTCCGTGCACAGGATGTTCATGCTCCCCAGGTTCTCGATGGCGGGGAGCCGCCGCACCAGAACGCCATGCCCCGCCATCATCTGCGCGCCGCGTGCGAGGTTCACGCTCAGGATGGCCGGCAGGAGTTCCGGGCTGAGGCCGACCGCGAGGGCGACCGCGAAGAGCAGGGTTTCTATCGGCGCGCGGCCGAGGAGCACGTGTGCCCCGAAGACCAGCAGCACCATGACGGTCATCGCGCTCGTCAGCACGTAGCCGAAGCGGCGGATGCCGCGGTCGAACTCCGTTTCCGGCGGCCTCAGCGTGAGCCGCCGGGCGATCGCACCGAACTCGGTTGAGGGCCCGGTCGCGACGACGACGCAGCGGGCCGAGCCGCTCCGCACGTTCGCGCCGAGGAACACGCAGTTGCTGCGCTCGTGGAGCGCCGCGCGAATCCCCACGGCACCCACCTGTTTCCGGACGGGAAAGCTCTCGCCCGTCAGCACCGCTTCGCTCACGAAGAAGTCCGCCGCCTCGAGCACGACGGCATCGGCAGGAACGAGACTGCCGGCGGCAAGCAGCACCACGTCGCCGCGCACGATCTCCCCGGTGGCCACGTGCGCGACGCCGCCGGCGCGCACCACAGTGGCGCGCGTGCCGATGCGGGCCCGCAATGCGTCGGCGGCGCGCTGCGCGCTGTACTCACGCGAGTATCCCACCAGCACCGAGACGAGCACGATCAGCGCGACGATGCCGGCGTCGATCCACTCGCGCGTGGCGGCTGAAGCGCCGGCGGCGAAGATGAGGAGGAGCAGCAGCGGACTGCGGAGCTGTTGGAGGAAGACCCGGAGCCGCGACAGCCGGCGCTGCGTGCCGAGCTCGTTGGGGCCGTCCTGCCGCAGTCGGCGGCGGGCCTCGGCCGGCGACAGCCCGTCCCGACTCGACCCGAGACGGTGGAGAAGTTCGTCCGCACCCAGCGACCAGTACGCGCGCGGAGACGGTTCGCCTCCACTCCGTTCGCGTGATGCGACCGCTCGCTCCGCGACAAAGCGGCTGGCAGCCATCGCCGATCCGTCGAGCAAGACCCGCGCCTCGCCTCCGGTCATCCGGCCGCGGGGCCCTCCCGCCCGGTTGCGCTGCGAATTCTTGCGCATCGCTGCGGAAGAATCCCCCTCCGCTGTTCCCGCCACGCGCCGTCTCTGCACTGCTGCTGACGGTTTCCCGCGCGTATTCGCCCGGCAGGCTTTGTGCGACTCCACGGCACGCGAAGGTGCGCAATGCAGAAATCAAAAGTGGTTCGAACGGCAGTCGGAGCGGCCGCGGCCGGTGCCGCGATCGCGGCAGCAGGTTACGTGACTCTCGTCGGCAACGCCTGGATGCGATTCGGGCGGGGGCCCGGGGGGCACGCGCGCGAAGATCAGGATGCGCTGCTGGATGCGTTCGTGCCGGTGTACGACGTGGTCGAGCGCCATCATATCGTCGTCGACGCGCCGGCGAGCGTGACCCTGGCGTCCGCGCGTGCGCTGAACGCCGGCGGCTCGTATCTCTCGCGCGCGATCTTCAAGACGCGCGAACTGGTCATGGGCGCGGAGAACAAGCCGATGCCCGCGGGAGGGCTCCTCGCGGCGATGCTCCAGATCGGCTGGGGCGTGCTCGCCGAGCAGCCCGAACGGGAGATCGTGCTGGGGGCGGTGACGCGTCCGTGGGAACCGAGCCCCGTCTTCCGGACGATCCCGGCGAGCGAGTTCGCGGCCTTCAACGAGCCCGGCTACGTGAAGATCGCGCTCACCCTCCGCGCCGACGCGCTCGGCGATGACCGATCGGTGTTTCGCACCGAAACCCGTGCGATCGCGACGGATGCAGAGGCGCGGCGGCTGTTCCGCCGCTACTGGGCGCTCGTGTCGCCGGGCGTCGCCTTGATCCGCCTCGCCATGCTGAAACCGGTCAAAGCGGCCGCCGAAAGCGCCGCCGCGAGGGAGCACTGAGATGGAACGGATTCGCGTCGAACAGCACAGTTTCATGGGCACTGTGTGGGTCGCGGGCTGGCTCTTCACCATCGGCTTCCTGCAGCTGCTGTTCTGGCAGGGGGTGCTGGCGATCCTGCTGTGGCCGTACTACCTCGGTGCAGCGTTGAGCGGGGTCCTGCACCGCTGAGCGCGGTGCAGGCGACCAGAACGGAGGAACGTATGCGCGTCAACGAACTCATGACCAGTCAGGTGCGCGTGGTGGCGCCGTCGCTGTCCGCCCGTGAAGCCTGGGACATCATGCGCCGCGATCGGATTCACCACCTGCTCGTGGCCGACGGCGGCGGGCTGCTCGGCATTCTCAGCGACAAGGACGCCGGCGGTCCCAACGGCGCCGCGGTACGCGACACCGCCACCGTCGGGGACCTGATGACGCGGCAGGCGGTCACCATCGACGCGAATGCCACCGTCCGGCGCGCGGCGAATCTGATGCGCGGCCGCACGATCGGGTGCCTGCCGGTGACGGACGGCGGCCGCACCGTCGGCATCGTCACGGTCTCGGATCTGCTCGCCCTCCTCGGGCACGGCGTCGATCGTCCGGCGCGGCCGGCGCGCGCGGCGCTGCACTTCCGCGTGCCGCATCGCCGCCAGAAGTCGGCCACCGGACGCTGGTAGGAGAACGATCATGACTGCATCCTCATTCATTCGAGCGCTCGGGTTCGCCGCCATTCCGTTCGCGGCGGTGGTGGCGGCCCAGCCGCCGCCGGTATTGCCGGCGACCAGGCCCGACAACTATTACGCCGCCGGCAACCGGATCGACGTCTCGCGCGCCATGCTCGGCGACGTCGTCGTCGCCGGCCGCCAGATCGAGATCACGCAGCCGGTCGTCGGGGACATCCTCGCCGCCGGCTGGCGGGTGTCGCTGTCGGCGCGCGCCGATGACGACGTCAGAATGGCGGGCGCGGAGATCGCCGTGAACGCGCCGGTCAACGGCGACCTGACCATTGCCGGAGGGGACGTGGCGCTCGGCACCGGCAGCCGCGTGAACGGCCGCAGCTGGATCACCGGCGGCCACGTGCGGATCGACGGCCAGTTCGATCGAGAGCTGCGGATCGCCGGCGGCACGGTGCAGATCGGCGGCGAGTTGCGACGCCCGGTCACGATCATCGCCGAGAAGCTCGAAGTGCTCCCGACGGCGCGGATTCTCAGCACGCTCGAGTACAAGGCTCCGGCGCCCGCCGTGATTGCCGGCGGCGCGGCCATCACCGGCCCGGTGACCTTCACCCGGATCGAGGCCCGGGAGGCGCGGCGGGCTCATTCCTTCCGTGCCGTCTCGAGCGTGCTCTTCATGCTCCACCTCTCGATCGCCGGCCTGCTGCTGCTGTGGCTGATGCCGCAGTTCACCTCCCGCGTGGTCGACACCCTGCGCGCCGCGCCGGCGCAGAGCGCGCTGCTCGGCTTCGCGCTGGTGTTCGTGATCCCCGTGACGGCGCTGTTCCTGATCTTCAGCATCCTGGCGCTGCCGATCGGGGTGGCGCTGGCGGCCCTCTACGTCGTCGGACTGCTGGCGGCGGTCCTTGCCGCAGCGTTCTTCGTCGGGGACGTCGAGTCGCGCTTCTTCAAGCGGACGACGGCGACGGCGCAGTCGAGAGCGGTGTGGCTGCTCGCCGGCGTGCTGAGCCTCGCCATCCTGCGGGCGATTCCCGTGGTCGGCGCAGTCGTGGTGTTCATCTGCGTGCTGTTCGGACTGGGCGCGCTGACCCTGGCGGCCTACGACGCCTACCGCCGTTCGCCAGGCACGGCGGCGGCATGAACCTCGCCGCCTGGATCGCGCTGCTGGCCGGCCCGCTGCTGATCGGCGCCGGCCAGGTGCCTCGGCCGGACGTCGAGACGATCCTGAATCACCTCGACGAGCTCTACCGGTCGAAGAGCAGCATCGCGCGCATGGAGATCCAGGTGACGTCGTCGAGAACCGTACGGTCGATGCGCCTGAAGGCGTGGACGCGCGGAGAGGACGAGGCGCTGATCGTCATCGAGGCGCCGCCGCGGGAGGAGGGCACGGCCACGCTGCGCGTCGGATCCAATCTGTGGAACTACCTGCCGCGGATCGCCCGCACCATCCGCGTCCCCCCCTCGATGATGCTCGGCTCGTGGATGGGGACCGACTTCACCAACGACGATCTGGTGAAGGAGTCGTCGCTGCGCAAGGACTTCAGCGGACGGATCGCGCGCCGCTCGGAGGCGCCCGCCGGGTGGTGGCTGACGCTCGACGTCAAGCCCGGCATCGTCGGACGCTGGGCCCGCATCGAAGTGCTGGTGTCGGACGACAGCCTGCCGATCGAGGAGCGGCATTTCGATCGCAAGGGACGGCTGGCGCGAACGCTGTTCTTCGACGAGATTCGGGTGCTGGGCGGCCGCCGGTTGCCGGCTCACATGACACTCGTCCCCGCCGATGCCGAGGGGCAGCGCACCGAGATGCGCTACCTCGAGGCGCAGTTCGATCTCCCGATCCCCGACGACACCTTCAGCCTGGCGCGACTGGAGAGGCGGCGCTGAGCGGATGACCACCCGGACCATCGTGCGAATCGCCTGGCGCAACCTGTGGCGCAACCGGCGCCGCACCGGTCTGGCGCTGACGGCGATCGCGCTGTCGGTGACGCTCGTGCTCCTCTACGACGGCATGCTGCGCTGGGAGGGAGACTACATGCGCGAGACCGTGACCGGACCGATGCTCGGCCACGTCCAGGTGCATGCCCCGGAATGGCGGCGGAACCGCGCCATGGATCGCACGCTGCGGGATGTCCCGGCCACGGTTGCGGCGCTGGCGCGCGATCCGGATGTCGCGGCGGTGAATCCCCGCGTCTACGGTCCGGCGCTTGCGGCGATGGGACAGGAGGGATTCGCGGTGATCGTCCTCGGCCTCGACATGAGCGCCGAGTCGCGCCGAGGCGGACTGCTCGAGCGCAGCGCCGCCCGCGCCGAGGGGCGCCGCGTGCTGATGGGCCGCGCGCTCGCGGAGCAGATGCAGGTCAGCCCCGGAGTCGAGATCGCGATTGTGGGGCAGGCGGTGGATGGGTCGCTGGCGAACGATCTCTTCACCGTGGCGGCGGTGATCGACACGCCGGTGGACTTCGTCAACCGCCAGGCGGTGATGATGGCGCTGGAGGAAGCCCAGGCGCTGTTCGCGATGCCGGGCGAGGCCCACGAACTGGTGATTTACGCGCGCGATCCGGAGAAGGCCGCGGCGCTGGCGGCGCGGCTGAACGGATCGCCCGCCGTGCAGGGGGCCGAAGCGCTCGACTGGCAGACGCTCGCCCCGTCGATGGTGGACCTGATCGAGCTGGTCGAGATCGCGTGGGTGTTCGTGCTGCTGTTGGTACTCGTGGCTGCCGCGGCGGGCGTCGCCAACACCATGCTGATGGCGACCTACGAACGCACGCACGAACTCGGCATGCTGCTGGCGCTCGGCGTGGCGCCTCGCCGTCTGGTGGAGATGATCCTGCTCGAATCGGTGGCGCTGGGGACGATCGGAAGTCTGCTCGGGACGGTGGCCGGCGGCCTGCTGGTGTTGTGGGCGCATCAGAACGGCGTCGACTACGCCACCCTCACCGGCGGCGGCCCGCAGCAGTTCTCCGCGTTCGGCATGAACTGGTCGCTGCGGGTCTATCCGCGCCTGGAATGGATCGACATCGTGAGGGTCGTCGTGGCCGTGGCGATCACGTCGACGATTGCGTCCGCCTGGCCTGCCGCGCGCACGGCGCGGCTGCAGCCGGCGCGCGCGCTGCGAGACTGACATGATCTGGGTTGCCAGCCGCTACGCCGGCCGCAGCGTACGCCGGAACGCCCGGCGCACGGTGCTGGCGATCGTCGGCATCGCCGTCGGCTGCGTGCTCGCGCTGCTGATGGAGAGTCTCAACCGCGGACGCGGCGAGTTGTTCGCCCGCGTCGGCGCCACCAGCGGCGTCGGCCATCTGCGCATCGTCCCGGCCGGCTGGCCGGTCCGGCGCGATCCGGGATTGCGGCTGGCCGATGCCAATGCCGCGCTGGCGGCCGCCCGCGCCCGCCGCGACGTGCTGCGGGCGGCGCCGCGCACCCGCGCAGACGTTCTGCTTGCCGTGGGCACTCACGTCGTGCCGATCGAAATGGTCGGCGTCGATCCGGAGATCGAGCCGCACCTCTTCCGCTACGTCCGCCGCGTGGAGCAGGGGAGGTATCTCAACGCCGGCGAATCCAACACTCTCGTGCTCGGCAGAACCATCGCCGAACGGCTGTCGATCACGGTCGACGACGAAGTGGTCGCCACCGCCGTCGATCCGCACGGCGACATTCAGAGCGCGCTGTTCCGCGTGGTCGGGATCGTCAGCACGGGGAGCGAAGACGCCGACGCAACGGTGTGCCAGGTGCCGCAGGCTGACGTCGAGCGGCTCAGCGGATCGGCGGGCACCGGTGAGGTCAGCCTGGTTCTCGCGGACTACCGGCAGGCGGACGTGGTGCGGGCGGCGCTGGCGGCGCGCATCGCATCCGGCGACCGGGTCATGACCATGACCGAGCTGGCGCCGGAGATCGAGGGGCACTTCAGACAGGACGCGGCCTCGGCGCGGTTCGTCAGCCTCGTGATCCTGTTGATCGTCGTGCTCGGCGTGGCCAGCGCGCAGCTCGCCGCCGTGCTCGAACGCCGCCGCGAATTCGCCGTGCTGTCGGCGCTCGGCATGAGCGCCGCCGGGATGGTGAAGCTGGTCGTGCAGGAGGCGGTAATCCTCGGCACCGCCGCGGGGCTCCTGGCGCTCACCGTCGGCGTCCCGATGGTCTGGCGCCTGGCGCGGACCGGCCTCGACTTCCGCCGCTATGTGGGGAGCGCGTACGCGTTTCAAGGCGTGCTGTTCGATCCCGTGATCCTGGGGGACTTCGGCTTCTGGATCGTTCCCTACGTCTTCATCGTCGCCATGGGCGCAACGATCGTCGCGTCGCTGTATCCGGCCTGGTACGCGGCGCGGACGGATCCTGCGGTGGCGCTGCGGGTGGCGCAATGACCGGGACCGTGGTCTCTGCGAGGGGCCTCACCAAGGAGTTCTCGACCGGCCGGCAGCGCGTGCTCGCGCTGCGCGGCGTGGACTTCGACGTCTCGCCCGGCGAGTTTCTCGCGCTCGTGGGCCCGTCGGGCAGCGGCAAGACGACGCTGCTGAATCTGATCGGCGCGCTCGACGTTCCCACCGCCGGGGAGCTGACCGTCCTTGGCGAACGCGTGGCCGCGCTCTCGAAGCGTGCGCGGGCGCACCTGCGGCTGCACTCGATCGGCTTCGTGTTCCAGGCCTACAACCTGGTGCCCGTGCTGACCGCGCTCGAGAATGTCGAGTTCGTGCTCGAGCTGCAGGGGATGGGCGCGGGGCGGCGGGCGCGCGCGAAGGACGTGCTCGGCGAGCTGGGACTGGGAGATCTGGCGGACCGGCGGATCGGGGAGCTGTCCGGCGGGCAGCAGCAGCGCGTCGCCGTGGCAAGAGCGGTCGCGGCCCGGCCGCGTCTCGTGCTGGCCGACGAGCCGACCGCCAATCTGGACGGAGAGAACGCGGAGATCCTGATGCACCTGATGCGGGATCTTCGCGAGCGCCACGGGATGACGTTCATCTTCTCGACGCACGATCAGCGCGTCGTCAATCACGCGGTTCGGGTGGTGACGCTCGTCGACGGCCGTGTCGCGCGCGACGAAGCGACGCCAGGCGAAGCGCCGCACGAGATCGTGCCCGGCACCGGCGTGCCCGCCGTTGCCGCCCGGAGGTAGCGTGCGGGCGCGCCTGCTGCGGCTCACGCTGATGGCGCTGGCGCTTCAGCCGGCCGCCGTCAGCGCGCAGCAGCCGGAGGCGGGCGCGCCGGCGGTCGCGTGGCGCTATTCGATGAAGAGCAGCGCCCTTCTGGCGCGCCTGCCGGACGCCCCGCCGGTGTCCGCCGGGGGCACGCTGGCGGCGGGGTTCTGGCGGTTCCGTCTCGAGCCGCAGCCGCGCCTGGACGGCCCGATCGGGTTCGAGCTCGCGTTCGAGCAGCGGATCCAGGTGCGTTCGTCCGCGTCCGGGGCGGGAGCGATGTTCGCGCCGTCCGGCGGAGACGCACCGTATCGGATCGCGCAACTGGACTGGACGGTGGCATCCGGCGGCAGCGCGGAATGGCGCGCAGAGATCGATCGCGCGGCCGTGCGGCTGCGCCTCCCGCGCATGGACGTGACGGCGGGACGCCAGGCGATCGGCTGGGGGCGCGGCACCCTGTTCGGCGCGGTCGACCTGTTCGCGCCGTTCACGCCGCTCGAAGTGGATCGCGAGTGGCGGCGCGGCGTGGACGCGGTCCGCGCCGAGATCAAGATCACGGATCGGGTCTCGATGGACGCGGTGGCCGCATTCGATCGCACGCGGGCCGGGTCGACCGGCGCGGTGCGGGTGCGCGGCTACTCCCGCCGGATCGACCTCGAGGTGCTCGGCGGCTCGCGCGCCGGCGAGCCCTTCGCCGGAACGGCGGCCTCCGCCGCGATCGGGGACATGGAGTTCCACGCCGACGCGTCGTTCTTTCGCGCGGACGGCGCGGCCGTCGGCAAGGCGGTCGCCGGCGGATCGTACCGGATCCCGCTCGGCAAGGGGATCTTCACGTGCGCCGAGTACCACTATTCCGGCTTCGGCGCCCGCGCCTCTTCGGGCATCGCCGCCGCCCTGGGCGATCCGCGATTCCGCGCCCGGTACCTGCGTGGAGACACACAGATTCTGGGCCGCCACGCCCTTGCCGTGCTCGCCTCCTACGAGCACTCCGCCGCCGTCAGCGCGAGCGCCCAGTGGCTTCACAGCCCATCGGACGCGTCCGGCCTCGTCGTGCCGTCGATCACCTACACCGTCGACGATCGCTGGTCGGTGCTGTCCAGCATCTACCTGCCGTACGGCCGCGGCGGACGTGACGGCGTGGCGCGCGAGTTCGGCGCGACGCCCGTCGCCGCGTTCCTCCAGGTCCGGATGTACCGCTGAGACGGCGCGTAAAGCTCCGCACCACCGCGAACAATTCCTCAGCGTCGCGTGCTTCGCATCCCGCACAGCCGTCCGTCCGCGTGGCATGGCCGTTGCCATGTTGCCGTTGGAATGCGCGGCGGCGCGCGCCGGGCAAGCCCAGGAGTGACGGAGGCAATCATGATCGCGCTCAAGAAAGTTCTGGTGGCGACCGACTTTGGCCCGGCCGCGGAGTCGGCCCTGCGCTACGGACGGGCGCTCGCCCGAGGATTCGGCGCCGAGCTGCACCTCCTGCACGTCGTCGACAACCTGTTCGCCCGGGCGGTGATGGGTTATGCGTATGCCGCGATATCACCGGCGGTGCAGGAAGACCTCGAGCGGGCGGGACGGCGCCAGGCCGAGGCGCTGCTCGGAGACGACGACCGTCGCGACCTGCATGCCGTCGCGGCGACGATGACCAGCACCAGTCCGGCAGACGCGATCGTCGAGTACGCGCGGACGCATGCGATCGATCTCGTCATCATCGGCACTCACGGACGCGGTCCGGTCGCGCACCTGCTGCTCGGCAACGTGGCGGAGCGGGTGGTCCGCATCGCGCCGTGCCCGGTGCTCACGGTCCGCGAGCACGAGCACGAGTTCGTGCTGCCCGACGCCCTCGTGCCCGCCGCGGAGTACGAGCCGGCGGCGAAATCGCGCGACTGAGAGCGCGCGCGGGACAGAGCCGCGCGGGTTGGTCGGGTCAGCCATCGGCCGGGACCGGATGTCCCGGCGCACAGCGAGGTACCGTATGTCCGCCGGTTCTGTCGGCCTGCAAGACACCCTGTTCGTGCTCGACTTCGCGGGAATCACGCTGAACGACGTCGCGCGCGTCGGCGGCAAGAACGCGTCGCTCGGAGAACTGTTCCGGACATTCGGACCGCGGGGCGTCGGCGTGCTCGACGGGTTCGCGACGACCGCCGCCGCGTACCGGCGCCTGCTGCGGGCCGGCGCCCTGGAGTCGCGGCTGCGGTCGATCTTCTCCGCGTTCGATCCCGAGAACCTCGCCGAGCTCGCCCGGCGCGGCCAGCTGGCGCGCGCCGCCGTCCTCGAAACGCCAATCCCGGACGACGTGCGGACCGCGGTCCTCGACGGGTATCAACGATTGTGCGCCCGGCTCGGGCGCGAGCCCGAGCTCGCCGTACGATCGTCGGCGACCGCGGAAGACCTCCCCGAGGCGTCGTTCGCCGGCGCCGCGGAGACCTTCCTCAACGTGCGCGGCCGCGAGGAGCTGCTGCGCGCCGTGCACGCCTGTTTCTCGTCGCTCTTCACCGATCGCGCGATCAGCTACCGGGCGCGGCTCGGCTACGACCAGCTGCAGGTCGCGCTGTCGGTCGGAATCATGCCGATGGTGCGCTCGGACCGCGCGAGCTCCGGCGTGATGTTCACGCTCGACACCGAGTCCGGATTCCGCGACGTCGTCACGCTGTCGGGGGCCTACGGGCTCGGCGAGTTCGTCGTGCAGGGCGTCGTGTCCCCCGACGAATGGACGGTGTTCAAGCCGACGCTGGCCACCGGGCATCGCGCCATCATCGGCCGCCGCCTCGGCACCAAGGAAGTCCGTCTCGTCTACGCGGACGGCAGCAAGGCGACGCGCAGCGAGCCGGTGCTCGCGGCCGAACGCGCACGATTCTGTTTGGATGACGACGGCGTCCTGACGCTTGCCCGATGGGCCTGCCTGATCGAGGAGCACTACTCGGCGCTGGCCGGGCACCCCCAGCCGATGGATATCGAGTGGGCGAAGGACGGCGTGACCGGGGCGCTCTTCATCGTGCAGGCCCGGCCGGAAACCGTGCACGCCAACAAGCCGCGCACCGCCGCCGCGGAGGTGTACCGGCTGAAAGAGGCGCCGCCCGCCCCGCTGGTCCGCGGTCAGGCCGTCGGGGAGCGCATCGGCGCCGGCCGCGTGCGGGTGGTACGCGACGTCGCCGCACTGCAGGACGTCGCCCCCGGCGACGTGCTGGTCGCCGAGATCACCGATCCGGACTGGGAACCGGTCATGCGGCGAGTCGCCGCCATCGTCACGGACAAGGGAGGACGCACCGCGCACGCGGCGATCGTCTCCCGCGAGTTCGGGTTGCCGTGCATCGTCGGAACGGGAAATGCGACCGCCGCGCTCCGCGAGGGCGAGCACGTCACGGTGTGCTGCGCGGAGGGAACCGAAGGCCACGTGTATCCCGGGGCGCTGCCGTTCGAGGTGGCGCACGTCGACGTCACGAACGTTCCGCAGACCCGCACCAGGGTCATGCTGATCGCCGGCGATCCGAGCCAGGCGTTCGCGCTCGCCGCCATTCCGAATGCCGGCGTCGGACTGGCCCGCACCGAGTTCATCGTGACGAACCACATCGGCATCCATCCGATGGCCCTGGCGCGCTTTCCCCGGCTGAAGAGTCCGACGACGGTTGCGGCGATTGCCGCCAGGATCGGCGAGCAGGCGCCGCGAGACTTCTTCGTTCAGCGTTTCAGCGAGGGTGTCGCCCGCCTGGCGGCGGCGTTCCATCCCAAGCCGGTGATCGTGCGGATGAGCGACTTCAAGACCAACGAGTACGCGCGGCTGCTCGGCGGCGCCGAGTTCGAGCCGGCGGAGGAGAACCCGATGATCGGGTTCCGCGGCGCCTCCCGTTACTACGATCCGCGATACGCCGACGGCTTCGCGCTCGAGTGCCAGGGGATCGCGCGGGCGCGGCACGAACTGGGACTCACGAACATCAAGGTCATGATCCCGTTCTGCCGGACGGTGGACGAAGGGCGCCGCGTGCTGGCGGCGATGGCGGAGCACGGCCTGAAGCGAGGTGAGGGCGGCCTGGACGTCTACGTCATGTGCGAAGTACCGTCCAACGCGATCCTCGCCGACGAGTTCCTGCAGGTGTTCGACGGCTTCTCGATCGGATCGAACGATCTGACGCAGCTGACGCTGGGGCTCGATCGCGACTCCGGGACCGTGGCGCACCTGTTCGACGAACGCAACGAGGCGGTGCGCTGGTTGATCGCCCGGGCGATCGCGGCGGCGCACCATGCCGGCAAGCCGATCGGGATCTGCGGCCAGGCGCCGTCGGACTACCCGGAGTTCGCCGCGTGGCTGGTCGACCAGGGCATCGACTCGATTTCACTGAACCCCGACGCCGCCATCGGCGCGCTGCTGCGGATCGCATCGGCCGAAGCGGCGATGCCCGCCGTTGCGGGGGCGTGACCGCGGGCTACGGACTCGGCGGATCGACGGTGGTGAGACGGCGGCGCGCCGCCTCGAGTATCGCGGGACCGTCGCTCTTGATTCGTGACGTGATCGCCGCACGCGCCACGCCTCCCCAGAACCCGTCCAGCAGGTCCACTTCCGACCTGTGAACGTGCACGAGGTACCGCCTGGACCAGTCCGCATTCCTCACCACGGCGAAGATCTCCAGCGAGGCATCGAGGTAATGGGTGGCAAAGATCTGAATCGCGATCGCGAAGGTCTCGACCGGCGAGCCGGCGTCCGGCTCGACGAGCAGCACGTGCGTCGCGCTGACGATGGTCTTGCCGCCGAGCAGCTCTTTCGACCAGTAGATGAAGCCCTGGTGCGGGCCGATGAAGGCCGCCGGGCAGCGGGCGGCTTCGTCGAGGATCCCCGGAGCGATCTGCTCGAGCACGGACGTGTTCGCGGCGATCGAGCTGAACGCGGCTGACGGAGACCGCGGCACGCGGTGATCGGCATTGTCATCGAGGGCCGCGTGGCTGCCGCGCAGGTAGGCGGCCACCCGCCGCAGCACGATGGCGCGAAACCCGCGCTGCACGGCATTGCGCCAGTCCGTCCCCGCCCCGGCGATCGTCCGCTGCAGCTCCAGAATCTCCGCCGCGGTGAGCTTGACGTTGCAGTGGCCCGGGCGGCAGGTCCGGATGTCCTCGAGGTCGCGATCGTCGAGCGTCGCGGCGCCGAGGTCGGTCGCCGCGAGCGGTGTCGAGAAGCGGCCGGTCGCGATCACGTTGGGGTTGTTGCGCAGCTGCTCCGTGCGCCGAATCCATCCGCGCGCGCGATGGCGGTCGTCGCGGCTGTCGATCCCGATCGCCGAGAACACCGCCAGCTGGCGGCCCCCGGCCCGCGGCAGCGTCAGCACCGGCGTTCCGCGATCGAGCGCCCGCCGCTCGGCCGGCCGCAGCACGATCGCCGGCCGGAAGATGTCGAACGGGTCGAGGTGCGACGCGGCCAGGACGGCCGCCTGCATCGCGAGGGTCAGCGGCAGCAGCATTCGAAGGCGAGGCATCTGGAGAGTCCGGAAGCACAGAACAGACCAGCACGGCCGCGCGGCGAAGTCGGCATCCGTGCCGTGGATTCTTTCGCGCGCCTGCGGACTTCTCCGCGCCGCGGCGGGCGCGCGCGCGGCGCACGGCTGCGCCGCCGCAGGTACCCGGCTTGCTCACTCGCACGGTATGTCGAGGCGTCAGGTCTGCGCACCGCTGGTCTGCATGCTGGCGGCGTTGTGGCTGGCGGACGGGACCGCCAGCGGACGCAGCGGCGGCGAACGGTATCGCGTGATCGAGTCGCGGCAGGAGATCGCGGGCGTTCTCGCGACAGCCGCGCCGCCGGACATCGCGCGCCTCGAGCGGCTGAATCGCGCCGACGAAGCGCACCTGCCGCGGCTGCGGGCGCTCGTCATTCCCCTGTCCGCGGCGGAAGACGGCCTCGCCGACAGCGTGCTGCCGCGCCGCTACGAGCCGGCCGCGTCGTCGCCGACGTTCCTGGTCGTCCACCTGCCGGGCCAGCTCTTCGGCGCCTACGAGCTCGGGGCGCTGGTGCGCTGGGGACCGATCAGTTCCGGCCGGCGTGACAGTGCGACCGCGCCGGGGCTCTTTCACTTGACCTGGCGCTCGCCGGGACGCCACAGCACGGTGAATCCCGACTGGTTCATGCCGTGGTACTTCAACTTCGACGTGCGGGAAGGACTGGCGTTCCACGCCTACTCGCTTCCCGGGTATCCCGCGAGCCACGGCTGCATCCGTCTGCTCGACAGCGATGCGCAGTGGCTGTACCAGTGGGGCGACGGGTGGGCGATCGATTCGCGGCTGCGTCTGCTCGCGTCCGGCACGCCGGTGCTGTTCGTCGGCACGTACGACTTCGCGGCGCCGCCGCCGTGGCGATCGATCGAGTGGCTCTCGCGCGAGATCACGCTGCCGCCCCCGGCACACTTTTCCAATCCCTAGCGTTCAGGAGGCGAGTATGTCTGAGCGAAACCCGATCGCACGGCTTCGCAACCTCTCGTCGGACATCGATCGCATGTTCGAGGACTGGACCTCCTTCCGCCGGCCGTTCTTCGCCCGGGTGACGACGCCCGAGCCGGCACCGTGGTTCCCGAAGGTGGACGTCTTTCAGCGCGACAACCGGCTGATCACCCGCGTGGATCTTCCCGGCATGAAGAAGGAAGACGTCGCGGTCGAGGTGATCGACGGGCAGCTGACGCTCTCGGGCGAGCGGAAGCGCGAGATCGAGGAGAAGAAGGATCAGATGTTCCGCAGCGAGCGCGAGTACGGCAGCTTCTACCGCACCGTTCCGCTGCCCGAAGGAGTGAAGACGGAAGACATCCGCGCGACCTTCGCGGATGGGGTGCTCGAAGTCAGCATGCCGCTGCCCGCCCGCATCAAGGCGGAGGCGCAGCGAATCCAGATCGACGAGCCGCAGACGCCGGCCAGGACGGCGGCCTGAAGCGGCCGCGCAGAGCACGGGAGCGGGATCATGTCGCACAAACATCTGTTGTTCCGGTCGGAAGCACGTGAGAAGGTCCTCCGCGGCGCCACCGCGATTGCCGACGCCGTGCGGGTGACGCTGGGCCCCCGGTCCCGCTGCGTGCTCATCGAGAAGAAGTGGGGCAAGCCCCTCGTCTGCAACGACGGCGTCACCATCGCGAAGGAGTTCGCGCTGGAAGACGCCGACGAGAACCTCGGCGCGCAGATGCTGCGGGGCGCCGCCGAGCGCACCGGCGACACCGTCGGCGACGGGACGACCACGGCGACGCTGCTGGCGCACGCCATGGTCGCCGACGGCGTCCGCAACATCGCCGCCGGCGCGAGCGCCATCGATCTCAAGCGCGGCCTCGATCGCGCCACGCGCGCCGCCATCGACGCGCTGCGGGCGCAGTCACGTCCGGTGAAGAGCGAGCAGGAGAAGCAGCAGGTCGCCACCATCTCGGCCCACAACGATCCCTCCATCGGCGAGCTCGTCGCCCGGGCGATCGAGAAGGTCGGTTCGGAGGGCGCCGTCACGGTCGAAGAGGCCAAGGGCACCGAAACGACGATGGAAGTGGTCGAGGGACTGCAGTTCGACCACGGCTATCTGTCGCCGTACTTCGTCACGGATCCCGAGAAGATGGAAGCGGTGCTGGACGACGCGCTGGTCCTGCTCTACGAAGGAAAGATCACGAATCTCAAGGATCTGCTGCCGGTCCTGGAGCAGATCGCCAAGCGCGGCTTGGCGCTGCTCGTGGTCGCCGAAGACGTCGAAGCCGAGGCGCTCGCCACGCTCGTGGTCAACCGCCTGCGCGGCGTGCTCGCCAACGTCGCGGTGAAAGCGCCGGGCTTCGGCGACCGCCGCAAGGCGATGCTGCAGGATCTGGCCGTCGTGACCGGTGGAACGCTGATCGCGCAGGAGCTTGGCATCAAGCTCGAGACGGTGACGCTGGAGCAGCTGGGGCGCGCGTCGCGGGTCGTCGTCGATCGGGACCACACCACCATCGTCGGCGGCAAAGGGGAGAAGGCGGCGATTGCCGGCCGCTGCCAGGAACTGCGGCGTCAGATCGCCGACAGCACCTCGGACTACGACCGCGAGAAGCTCGAAGAGCGGCTGGCGAAGCTCTCCGGCGGCGTCGCCGTCATTCGTGTCGGCGCGCCGTCCGAGGCCGAGATGAAGAGCCGGCGCGAAGCCTTCGACGACGCGATTCACGCGACGCGCGCGGCGATCGTCGAGGGGGTCGTTCCCGGCGCCGGACTGGCGCTGCTGCGGGCGATCCCGGCGGTCGAAGCCGAAGCGGCGACGCTGCAGGGAGACGAGCGGGCGGGCGCCCACGTCCTTCGCCGCGCGCTCGAAGCGCCGGCCAGGCAGATCGCCGAGAACTCCGGCGTCGACGGCGGCGTGGTCGTCGAGAAGATGCGCTCGGGGACGGGCAACTTCGGGTTCGACGCCGCGGCCGGCCGCTACGTCGATCTCGTCGAGGCCGGCATCATCGACCCGACGAAGGTGGTGCGGCTGGCGCTGGAGAACGCGGCGTCGACCGCCGGCGTCCTGCTGCTGACGGAAGCGACGCTGACCGACGTCCCCGATCCGAAGGCGGAGTCGGCGGTCTCGAGAGGCGACGGCGACCTGTGACGCGGAGCGGCCGGTGAAACTCGCGGTCCTCGCACTCGATTACGACGGAACGATCGCACGCAACGACGTGCTCGATCCCGGCGTGCGCACGGCGATTGCCGCCGCCCGCACGCGCGGCATCGTCGTGCTGCTCGTGACCGGGAGGATTCTCGCCGAGCTGCAGCGCGTCGCCGGGGATCTGCACTTCGTCGACGGCGTCGTCGCGGAGAACGGGGCGGTGCTGCACCTGCCGGAGAGCGGCCGGACGTCGCTGCTCGCGCCGGTGGTGCCGGAACGGTTCCTGGCGGAGCTGCGGCTGCGCGGCCTGCCGTTCGTCGCAGGGCAGTGCCTGGTGGACGCGGACGCCAACGACGCCCCGCGTCTGCTCGAGGTCATCCGCGCCTGCGAGCTGCCGCTGGTGCTGATCTTCAACCGCGGCCGCGTCATGGTGACGTCGCAGGGGATGAGCAAGGCGACGGGGCTCCGCGCGGCGCTCGAGACCCTGCGGCTGTCGCCGCGCAACGCCCTGGCGATCGGCGACGCCGAGAACGATCACGAGCTGCTGCGCCTGGCGGAAGTCGGCGCGGCCGTGGCATGGGGCAGCCCGGCGCTGCAGGCCGCGGCGGACGTGGTCGTTCCCGGCGCGACGCCGGCGGCGATCGCCGAGTACGTGAACCGCGTGACGCCGACGGCCCGACTGCCGGTGCCGCGGCAGGCCCGCCGCCGGCTGCTGCTCGGCCATCTCGAGGACGGCCGCGAGTTCTCGCTCGCCGCCCGCGGCCGCAACGTGCTGATCACCGGGGACGCGAAATCGGGCAAGTCCTGGGTCGCGGGGCTGCTGTGCGAGCAGCTGATTCTCCAGGGCTACTGCGTCTGCGCCATCGATCCGGAAGGGGACTACAGCTCGCTGGAAGGGCTGCCGGGCGTCACGGTGCTCGGCCGCGAAGACGCTCCGCCCACGCCGCGCGACCTGCTGCGGGCGCTGCGCTATCCCGATCGCAGCGTGGTCATCGATCTGTGCCGGCTGCCGCACGACGAGAAGCTGCAGTACGTACGCTCCGTTCTGCCGGCGTTGAACGTGCTGCGGCGGCGGACCGGGCTGCCGCATCGCATCCTGCTCGACGAGGCGCACTATTACCTGCACGACGCCGACGCGCCGCAGCTCCTGGATCTGGAGCGGAACGGCTACACCGTCGTGACCTACTGCGCGTCGCACCTGCCGAAGGCGCTGCTGGCCGCGACGGAGGTCATGATCGTCACGTGCGAGTCGGACCCGGCGGAGATCGCGGCGCTGCGCGCCAAGTGCGCGGGGTGCGGCGCCGTCGACCCCGCGGCCTGGGTGGGGTTGTCCCGGCTGCACGCCGGCCAGGCCATCGCCCTGCCGATTACCGAGGAGGCGGGCGGTGAGCTCCGGCTGTTCACGATCGCCCCCCGCATCACCCCGCACGTCCGGCACCGCGAGAAATACGTCGACGTGCCGGTGAGCGCGCACCGCGCCTTCGTGTTCAACACCAACGGGCAGCCGCTCCGCGCCCGCACCCTGCGGCAGTTCGTCGAGGAACTCGAGGGCACGCCGCCGGCGCTGCTCGCCGGCCACCTGACGCGGGGCGACTTCTCCCGCTGGATTGCAGACGTCTTCGGCGACCGTGCGCTCGCCAGCGATCTGCGGGCGGTGGAGGAGCGCTATCGATCCGGCTCGCGGGACGAGATCGTGCCGGACCTGGCCAACGCCGTGCGCGCCCGCTACGACCTCGCCGGGGAACCCCAGCCGGCACTGGCGTGAACTCTTCCCACCGCGCTGCGAACTCCTCCGCACCGTAGGTCCGCCTTCCGTCCGACTCGGGCCCGAATGCGCGATCCAAGCCGGGCACAGCGATTGCTGAGGTGGCCGCAGAGATCATTCACGATGTCGGCACTGCACCAGCCCGAATCGTCACCCGCCGATCCGCACGACGAGACCCGCCTGCGCACCCGCGTCGAGGCGGAGTTTCGCGAGATGCCGGGACTCACGCTGACGCTCCCGCAGGCCGCGCGCCTGTTCGCTATCGACGTCGTGCGATGCGAGCGTGTGCTCGGCACGCTCGTCGAGGAGGGGACGCTGGCCACCAACGGCAGGACCTTCGTCTGGGCCTGGAGCGGCCGGCGTTCGGCATAGCGGCGATGACCATCCTCCATCGCGCGATCGCCGCGGCGCTGCTGGCGAGCGGCTGCGCGTCCGCGCCGGCGGTTCCGCTGCGGGGAGCGCCTGCAGCCGTCGCGTCGCTGGCCGGGGAGTGGGACGGCACCTACAGCAGCCGCGCGACCGGCCGCAGCGGGTCCATCTGGTTCAAGTTGATCGACGGGGAAGACCACGCGCACGGCGACGTCGTCATGACGGCGGCCGGCGCATCGACGGCTTACGGGCGGCAGGGGCCCGAGGGATATCTCCACCCGTCCGATCGACGCCCGCCGAACGAGGCGTTCCTGACGATCCGGTTCGTCCGCGCCGCGGATGGCCGCGTCGATGGCGTCCTGGACCCTTACTGGGACCCGGCATGCGCCTGCTGGGTGCTCACCGCGTTTCACGGGGAGATCGGCGACGGCCGCGTGGCCGGCACGTTCGTCTCCCGGTTCGGCGAGTCGATCGCCAGCGGCCGGTGGGAAGTCACCCGACGCCGTTCCCGCAGCCATTGACCAGGCCCGTCCAGGCCGCCCACGCCGTCGGGCCCGCGGGGAATATTCTGCCGGCGCTGGGGAAAAATCCGCATGACCCAGGGGCGATTGGCGAAAATTGGCCGGAATCCGCGGATCCAGCCCCGGCATCCTGCCTGCACTGAGGCCCGGGTGAGTCATGTCGAAAGCCAACATTCTCGTCGTCGATGATGAGGCGCTGATTCGCTGGTCGCTGCGGGAACGGCTGACCTCCGACGGGTATTGCGTGCTGGAAGCGGGCACCGGCGAGGAGGCGCTCGAGAAACTGGCCGAGGGGATCGACCTCGTGCTGCTCGATTACCGGCTGCCGGATACCGATGGCGTGAGCGTCCTCCGCAAGATCAAGGAATTCGACCAGGACATCCTGATCGTGATGCTCACCGCCTATGCCAACGTCGACACTGCCGTCGAGGCGATGAAGCAGGGCGCCTATCATTTCGCTCACAAGCCGTTCAACCTCGACGAGGTCGCGGCGATGGTCGAGCGCGCGCTGGAGACGACGCGGCTGCGGCGCGAGGTCCGGCAGTACCGCACCAATGCGGCGCGGCCGTACAGCCTGCAGCGGCTGGTCGGGGAATCGCCGGAGATGCGCGCGCTGCGCTCGCTGGTCGGGCGGGTCGCGGCGAGCCCGGCATCGACCGTCCTGCTCACCGGCGAGAGCGGCACCGGCAAGGATCTGGTCGCCAAGATCATCCACTACGCGAGCGCGCGGGCGTCCCGGCCGTTCATGAACATCACCTGTTCCGCGCTGCCCGAACAGCTCCTGGAGAGCGAGCTGTTCGGCCACGAGCGCGGCGCCTTCACCGACGCCCGGCTGCAGAAGAAGGGGCTGCTGGAGATCGCGGACGGCGGCACCGTCTTCCTCGACGAAATCGGCGAGATGTCGGCGGGCCTGCAGGCGAAGCTGCTGCGGTTCCTCGAGGAGAAGAGCTTCAAGCGCGTCGGCGGCGCGCAGGATATCCGCGTCGACGTGCGGGTGATCGCGGCCACCAACCGCAACCTCGAGGAGGAAGTCAGCCGCCACCGCTTCCGCGCCGACCTGTTCTTCCGGCTGAACGTGCTGCCGATCGAGCTGCCGCCCCTGCGGTCGCGGCCGGACGACATTCCGCTGCTGGTCGACTACTTCATCGACGGCTTCAACGCCGAGCTGAAGAAGCGTGTGCAGGGCGCGACCACCGCCGCGCATGCACTGCTGCGCGGGTACGGCTGGCCGGGCAACGTGCGCGAGCTGCGCAACGTCATCGAGCGCGCGATGCTGCTGTCGGACGGCACCCGCCTCGACGCGCACGACTTCACGCTGTCGGCGACCGCCGCGAGCGTCGCCAGCGAGTTCGAGCTGCCGGCGGGAGGGGTGGATCTCGAAGAGCTCGAGCGCAGCCTCGTGGTGCAGGCGCTCAAGCGCAGCGGCGGCAATCAGACCAAGGCCGGCACCTTCCTCGGGCTGAATCGCGATCAGATCCGCTATCGGATCGAGAAATTCAATCTGGCGCCGGTCGGCTCGCGCTGATCTCGCCGCTCCGGCGAAAAGGACGGACCCGCGAATGATTACCACCGAGAGCGGCACGGACGTCGTGCTGCGTGACGGATCCACGATCGCCGTGCGGCGCGCCGCCGACGGAGACGTGCAACCCCTGCTGACGTTCCTGCAGTCGCTGTCCCCCCAGAGTCTGTACTACCGCTTCCACGGCATCCCGCAGCTCACCGAACCGCGCATCCGCGCCTTGATCGGACTCGACGGTTGTCCGGCGACGACGCTGGTCGCGGAGTCGGGCGGGCGGATCGTGGGATTCGCGACCTGGCACCAGGTCCAGCGGCCGTCGACCCGCGCCGAAGTGTCGTTCGCGGTGGCCGACGGGTTCCAGGGGCACGGCATCGGCACCCGGCTGCTCGAGCAGCTGGCGAACCTGGCGCGGCGGGAAGGGATCGAGACGTTCGACGCCTACGTCCTCGGCGACAACGGGCAGATGCTGCAGGTGTTCCGCGACTCGGGACTGGCGGCCACCGTGTCGTTCCAGGCGGGGACCTGGCACTTCGCGCTGTCTCTCGCGATCACGGACGAGTTCGTGGAGCATTCCGCTGTCCGGTCGCAGAACGCCGCGGCGGCATCGATGCGCGCCTTCTTCGAGCCGCAGGTCGTGGCCGTGATCGGCGCGAACCGGCAGCGCGGACGGATCGGATCGGAGATCCTGAACAACCTGGTCGAGGCCGGGTTCACCGGGACGATCGTGCCGGTCCACCCGACCGCGGAGGAGATCGCCGGCCGGAGAGCGTACCCGCGCGTCACCGACATTCCGGGCCCGGTCGATCTCGCGATCGTCGTCGTCCCGGCCGGGCGCGTGCTCGACACGGTCGACGACTGCATCGCCAAGAGCGTCCGCGCGATCTGCGTGATCAGCGCCGGCTTCAGCGAGTGCGGGACGGAAGGACGCGCCCGCGAAGCGCTGCTGCTGGAGAAGGTGAGACGCGCCGGCTGCCGGCTCATCGGCCCCAACTGCATGGGGCTGCTCAACACGGATCCGTCGGTGCGGCTCAACGCTACCTTCTCGCCGGTCTACCCGCCGCGCGGCACGGTGGCGATGTCGACGCAGAGCGGCGCGCTGGGGCTCGCCATTCTCGACTACGCCCGGCGGCTCGACATCGGGATCTCGAGCTTCGTGTCGGTCGGCAACAAGGCGGACGTGTCCGGCAACGACCTCATCCAGTACTGGGCCGAGGATCCTCACACGTCGGTGATCCTGCTGTATCTGGAGAGCTTCGGGAATCCCAAGAAGTTCGCCGAGATCGCCCGCCGGGTGGGGCGGACGAAACCGATCGTGGCCGTGAAGGCCGGCCGATCGACCGCCGGGTCCCGGGCGGCCGCGTCGCACACCGGCGCGCTCGCCTCGAACGACGTCGTCGTCGACGCGCTGTTCCGCCAGGCCGGCGTCATTCGAACGGAGCGCCTCGAAGAGATGTTCGACGTGGCCGCGCTCCTGTCGCACCAGCCGGTTCCCCGCGGCGCGCGCGTCGCGATTCTCACCAACGCCGGCGGTCCGGGCATCCTGGCGGCGGACGCCTGCGAGGCGAACGGGCTGGAGCTGCCCTCCTTGAGCGAGGCGACGCGTTTGGAACTGCGATCGTTCCTGCCCGCGGCGGCGAGCGTGAACAATCCGGTCGATCTGCTGGCTTCGGCGACGCCGGAGCACTTCGGCCGTGCGCTCGGGGCGATTCTGCGGGACGCCGCGATCGACAGCGTGATCGCGATCTTCATTCCGCCGCTGGTCACCGAGCCGCAGGCGGTCGCCGGCGCGCTCACCGCCGCGGCGGCGGATCATCACGACAAGCCGGTGCTCGGCGTGTTCATGCGCGCCGAGGGGGCGCCGGCATCGCTGGCGCCGATCCCGTCGTATGCGTTTCCCGAGTCGGCCGCCCTCGCGCTCGCCCGCGTGACCGCGTACGGGAAGTGGCGGGAGACGCCGATCCTGCCCGCGCCCGCGCTCGAGCGGTTCGACCGCGATGCCATCCGCCGCATCGTCGAGGGGGCGGGCGCGCGGGGGCCGGGCTGGCTCTCGGCGGAGGAAGCGCAGGCGCTGTTGACGGCTGCGGGCATTGCCATCCCCGCATCTCGGGTCGTCACCAGCCCCGCCGGGGCCGTCGAGGCGGCGTCGCGGATGGGATATCCCGTCGTTCTGAAAGCGCTCGGCCCGGCGCTGCTGCACAAGACCGAACGCAAGGGCGTCACGCTCAATCTCACCGATGCCGCCGGGGTAGAGGCGGCGTACGCGGACTTGGCGACCCGCCTCGGCTCCGACATGACATCCGTTCTCGTGCAGCGGATGGTCGCGTCAGGTGCAGAGATGATCGTCGGCGCGCTGCAGGACCCGTTGTTCGGCGCGCTGATCGCGTGCGGGACGGGGGGCGTCATGGTCGACGTGCTCGCCGACACCTCGTTCCGCCTGCACCCGCTGACGGCGACGGATGCCGCCGACATGATCGGCGAGCTTCGCGGCGCCACGCTGCTGCGCGGCTACCGGGGATCGCCGCCCGCCGACGAACAGGCCCTGCGCGAGGTGTTGCTGCGCGTCTCGGAGATCGTGGGAATCGCGCCGGAAATCCAGGAGCTCGATCTCAACCCGGTGATCGTCCTTCCCACAGGAGCCTGCGCCGCCGACGTTCGGGTGCGGATCGGCGCCGCCACTGCGGCGAAGCACGGCCGGAGGGTGGAGTACTGACGGGGGCGGGGGGTGAGACGTGCGCCGGCCGCACGTCTCACGTCTCATGCAGTCGGACTATGCGGCGCGAGTCGATTCCGGCGCGTGGACTTCCGGCACTCTGACGGTGACGACGGGGCAGGGGGCCATCCGCACCATCTTGTCGGCGACGCTGCCCATCATCAGCCGCGCCACACCGCCGCGGCCGTGGGTCGCCATCACGATCATGTGAACGGCGCCGTGCTCGTGCAGGTACTGCAGGATCTCGCGCACCGGCTCGCCGTGGCGCAGCACCATCGAGGCGTGATAGCGCTCCTTCTGTTCCGGCGTGAGCTGCGCATCGAGCTGTTCGCGCGCCTGCCGCTCGCGGCGCTCGAAGAACTCCACGGGCGGCGTGTAGAACTCGGTGTAGGCGCCGAGCGGATAGGGGTTCTCGACGACGTGCAGCACGCTCAGCTCGGCGTGCAGCGCGTCGGCCAGCCCGCAGGCGTACTTGAGGGCGGCGGCGGATGCATCGCTGAAGTCGGTCGGCACCAGGATCTTGTTCAAGTCGGTCATCGTCGTTCTCCGGCTGCCACGGCGGCCGCGGCGCGGGACGGCGTGTGCGGCGCGTCCGGCGCGGTTGGGTGGATCGCCACTTTCATGACGCCGTCGGCCTGACGGCTGAACAGCTCGTAGGCGTCGGGGAGCTGCTCGAGGGAGAAGTGATGGGTGATCAGCGGCGTCAGATCGACGCGCTCATGCTGCACCATCCGGAGGAGGCGCCGCATGCGTTCCTTGCCGCCAGGACACAGCGTCGTGACGATGCGCTGATCACCCAAACCTGCGTGCAGGGCGTCGTAGGGGGCGACCAGCTTGCCCGAGTAGACGCCCAGACTCGAGACCGTGCCGCCGGGGCGCACGGAGCGCAGCGCCGCTTCGAAGGTCTGCTGACGCCCCAGGGCCTCGATCGCCACGTCCGCACCGCGGCCGTCCGTCAGTCCGCGAATCGCGTCGACGGCGTCCACGCAGCCGGGATCGATGACGACCGAGGCCCCGAACTTGAGCGCCATGTCGCGCCGCGCGGCGATCGGATCCACGGCGATGATGAGGCCGGCGCCCCGCAGTCTGGCGCCGAGCGTGGCGCACAGGCCGATCGGCCCCTGCGCGAACACTGCGACGCTGTCGCCGAGCCGTACCTGACCGCTCTCGGCGCCGGCGATGCCGGTCGAGGCGATATCGGGGAGCATCAGCACCTGGTCGTCGGTGAGCTCCCCCGGCACGACCGCGAGATTGGCCCGCGCATCCGGCACCAGCAGGTATTCGGCCCACGCACCATCGATGGTGTTGCCGAAACGCCAGCCGCCGAGCGCGCCGCGACACTGCGAATGGGCGCCGTTGAGACAATAGAAGCACTGCCCGCACGGCGTAATCGCCCCGGCGATGACCCGCTGTCCGACCGTGTAGTCGTCGCTGAGTCCTTCGCCGAGCTCTGCGATCACGCCGACGGGCTCGTGTCCGAGAATGAGGCCGGGCCTGACGGGGTACTCCCCTTTTACGATGTGGACGTCGGTCCCGCAGATGGTCGTGGCGGTGATGCGGATGACCGCTTCTCCGGCGCGGGGCCGCGGCCGGGCGACCTCCTCGACGCGGATGTCATTGACGCCACGAAACAGCACCGCTTTCATCGTGTCCATGTCCGGCCTTGTTCGAGTTCATGCGACAGAGAGCAATCGGAGTGCCGGACACGCCCCCCATGAAAGACGGCGATCTGCCCGCGCGGGCCTCGGCGCCGCGCGGATCAATCCGCACCGGCGCGAAACTTTCCGCGCCTGCTGCGGCGACGCGCCCGGACCCGCACGGCCGGCGCCGCCGGTACGCGGCTTGCCGTGCGAGCCGGACGAAGGGGAATGCCATGCGTATTACAGCCATCTCCACCAAGGATCAGATCCTGCGCGAAGCGGTGATCCGCCAGCTCGCGTGGGAGCCCTCGTTCGACGAATCGCTGGTCGGCGTCTCGGCCGAGGACGGCGTCGTGACGCTGTCGGGGTTCGTCGACACCTACAGCGCCAAGCTGGCGGCGGAGCGCGCGGTGCGGCGCGTCTACGGCGTGCGCGGGATCGCCAACGAGCTCGAGGTCAAGCTGGCGCACGACCACATCGATCCGGACCTGGCGCGCGAAGCGCTGGACGCGCTGAAGAAGCGCGTCGACGTTCCGCTGGGCATCGGCGTCACGGTGCGCAACGGCCACCTGACGCTCACCGGAGAGGTCGAGTGGATGTTCCAGAAGCTGGCGGCGGAACGCGCCGTGCGCTACCTGCGCGGCGTGCGCGGCGTCGCCAACAAGATCGAGATCAAGCCGCGGACCTCCCCCCGCGACGTCGAGAAGCGCATCGCCGACGCGCTGCATCGCTATGCCGACCTGGAGGCGCGCCGCATTCACGTCACCGCCGAGGGCGGGCGGGTGATCCTGACCGGCAACGTCCGCTCGTGGCGCGAACGCTACGACGCGATGCATGCCGCGTGGTCGGCGCCCGGCGTCTCGAGCGTGGACAACCGCATCGACGTGGTGCCGTGAGCGGAATACCGGCGGATGAGCGCCGCCCCGACTGGCTCGTCGGCATCGCCGCGTCCGCCGGCGGCATCGGCGCGATCCGCACGATCCTCGCGGCGCTGCCGCTCGATCTGCCTGCCGCGGTCGTGCTGCTGCAGCACCGGTCGCCCATCCGCCAGGACGGCATGGGCGCCGTGCTGACCCGCGGCACACCCTGGCAGATACGTCTCGCCGCGGCAGGCGAACCGCTTCGTACCGGGCAGATCTATCTCGCGCGTCCTGACCGACACCTGATCGTCAGTCCCGACCGGACCTTCGAGTACCGGGACGGCACCAAGATCAAGTTCGTCCGCTCGTCCGCCAATCCGCTGTTCGCGTCCGCGGCGAGGGTCTTCGAGGGGCGCTTCATCGCCGTGGTCCTCACCGGCGGCGGCAGCGATGCGACGGACGGCGTGCAGGAAGTGAAGGCCTGCGGCGGCGTGGTGATCGCGCAGGACCCGGCCACCGCGGAGCACTGGAGCATGCCGCGCTCCGCGATCGCATCCGGCGCCGTCGACTACGTGCTTCCGATCGACGCCATCGCCCCCGCAATCGCCCACCTCGTCCGCGGCGAGGCCGTTCCCGCCGTTTCCGGAGGAATCGCATGACGTGACGCCTGGGCGCGCCGCGGAAGAATCACCACCACCGGGGAAAAATCGACGACCCATACCGCGCCCGCCCGAATCCGCCGGGGACGCGGCGAAGACGGCACCGGGCACGCTCCGTGCTGATTGCTGACGCAGGAGATTGACATGCTGGTCACCTTCCTGCGCCGTCTCGCCGGCGCCGCCATGCTGGATGCCGCCACCTACGAAGAAGTCGAAGCCGACCGCAGCGCCACCAAGCAGGCCCTGGGTGTCGTCCTGCTCTCGAGCATCGCCGCGGGAATCGGCCTGAACGGCGCGCGCGGCGTGGCGGCCACGTTGTCGTTCGCCGCGCTTGCGAGCGTGCTGGCGCTCGCGACGTGGGCGACGTTCGCGGTGGTGACGTTCCACGTCGGGTCGCGGCTGCTGCCGGTGGACGGCACCCGCGCCGACGCCGGCGAGCTGCTGCGCACCCTGGGATTCGCGGCAGCACCCGGAGTCATCCAGGTGTTCGGCCTGTTCAGCCCCGCGCCGATCGCCACGGCGGTCCTGGCGCTCGCGTGGACCATAGCCGCGAGCGTCGTCGCCGTCAGGCAGGCGCTCGACTTCAACAGCACGGGCCGCGCGATTGCCGTCTGCCTGGTCGGGTGGGGATTGCCGCTGGCCATCGCCGCCACGCTCGCAGTCGCCGTCTCCGGAGGATGACGTGACTCCGACCCCACGACTCGACTCGATCGACGACACCCTTGCCGATGGGCCGCTGCAGCTGGCGGATCTGATCCGCGGCGGGCTGGCGGCCAACGATCGGATCAAGTACTACCTCACGCTCCTGCAGGCGGTCGCGGCGCACGCCGGGCGGCCGTTTGCGGCCGTGCCCGACCTGCGCGCAGCGCGCGCCGCCGCCGGCGTCACCGACGCGGCGCTCGACGAAGCCGTCGCGCTCAGTCAGAGCCTGTCCGACACGCTGCTGGTGTTTCCCGGGGCCGAGCGCGTTCGCGCGGCCCTCTTCGCCGATATGCGGCGCATGCTCGAACCGCTGCGCGCCGCGCCTCCCGAATACCCGGGGCACACGCGGCTGGACTCGTATGTCCGCCGTCTCGAGGCGTGCGCCGCCGAAGCGCCGGTCTGGCAGGAGGACCAGGTCGACGTTCGCGCGATCGAAGCGCTGACCCGCGTCGGCGACGAGACCTTCCATCGGCTGGTCATGGACGTGCACAAGGAGCTGAACGCGCTGCTCGCCAGCGTCGCCGTCGAGTCGATCGACGGCGCGCGGGTGCTCGGCGTCGCCCCGCAGGATCGTCCGCTCATCGCGGCGTTCATGAAAGGGCTGAACGCCACCGCGGGGCTGAAGTTCGATCATCCCGGCCTCGGCACCACCGCCGCGCGATCGCGCGACGCGCTGTCGATCCAGAACGATCTGGGCACGACCGACGGGCACGTGATCGTCATCCGGGTCGCCGGGCTGACCGCCGGGCTGACGTATGCGGATGTCCACCGCAAGCGTCTGCTCTTCCTGCAGGAGACGCTCTCGCCGTACGGCGTCGAGTGGCGCGAGGGTCCGCTGTCGCGCACCGACGAGCTCGAAACGATCGTCGGCGACTTCGCCGCACCGGGACAGGCGGAGCTGGAGCAGTTCCTGACCTTCGTCGCCTCGCGCCTGGTGTTCCTGATCGACTGGAACCGTGCGCGCAAGCAGCTGGGCCGGTTCGTCTCGCGCCGCGAGGCGGTCCGCGTGCTGAAATGGGCCGCCGACAATCAGTTCGGCCATCGCGCGTTCCTTCAGGCCGGCGGCGCGCAGTTGATCAGCAGCGTCTTCGATCGCATCGCGCCGAACCGCACGCGCTACGGCCTGCGGCTCGACGAGCTGATCGGCGCGGACGCCGCGACGGCGTTCCTCGAGTCGGTGCTGCGCATCGCCACCACCGCCCTGAACCAGGGCCGCTCCGTGCGATTGATCGCCGATCAAGTGGAGGTCGAGCTGGCGCGTCATCTCGCGACGCCGGCCGAGCAGCTGATCGAAGTCGTCGCCGAGCACGCGATGCTGATCTCGGCGCTGATCGAGCGGCTGCAGCAGACGCTCGGCAGCGAGCAGGGTCTCGCGATCGGGAAGGCGGCACAGACCGCGGCGCTGGCCGCGCGGTGGGAGGAGCGGGCCGATGCCGCGATCGCCGGCTTCAGCCGGACGCTCGCGCGATCGGCCGCTGACGCCGCCCTGCAGGAACTGCTCGACCGCGCCCAACCCGTCGCCGGCGCGCTGGAAGAGTGCGCCTTCGTCTTGACGCTCGCGTCCGCCGACGTGCCGCCGGCGGGAATCGCCTCGCTGCGATCGATCGCCGAGCTCGTCGGGACCGGCGCGCGCGACTACGTCCGCGCGCTCGAGCATGCGAAGGCGCTCCGGGCCGCCGGCCCCGCCGCGGTCGACGAAGTGCTGATCGCGGTCGACCGGATCACGGCGCTGGAGCACGCCGTCGATGCCGCGGAGCGGTCCGCCCGCGCGGTGTTCCTCGACGGAAGTGCCTCATCCCGCGATCTGCACGTGTTGACCGGCGCGGCGCGCTGCCTCGAGGACGCCGCGGACGGCCTGGCCCGATGCGCCACGGCGATTCGCGACCATGCCCTCGGACTCGGAGGAGGCCACCTGTGAGCCGCGACCCGTGCCGTGCGTACTTCATCGGCGGCCAGATGCCGCCAGCCGCCTTCGACCCGGCCGTCGTCGGCGGCAAGGCAGCCAACCTCGCCCGCTTGCAGCGGCTGGGGCTGCCCGTGCCCCCCGCGCTGGCGCTGACCACCGATCTCGCGCGTGCGTTCATGCGCGGGAGCGCGCTGCCTGCCGGTCTGCGCCGGCGCATTGCACCGTGGCTGCGCGGCCTGGAGCACGCCGCGTCGACGGCGCTCGGCGCGCCCACGCAGCTGGTCGTGTCCATCCGCTCCAGCCCGCCCAAGTCGATGCCCGGCATGCTGGGCACCGTGCTCGACGCCGGCATGAACGAGGATGCCGTCGCCGCACTCATCCGGCAGACGGGCAGCCCGTGGCTGGCGTGGGACACCTACCGGCGGTTCATCCGCTCCTTTGCCGAGCGCGTGCGGCACTGTCCGGCGGCGCCGTTCGAACGAATCGCCGCCGAGCATCTCGCCGCGGCGGGGGCCGAGACGCTTCAGGATCTCGATCCGATCTCGATGCGCAGCCTGGCGCGCGCGTCCGCCGCCCGGTTCGAGGAACTCACCGGCGCGCCGCTTCCGCGGGATCGCGTCACGCAGGTCCTCGAGGCGGTCGCAGCGGTGCTCGCGTCGTGGACCTCGCCGTCCGCGCGCGCCTACCGGCGCTTGAACGGCCTGGACGACGCGACCGGCACCGGTGTGCTCATTCAGGCCATGGTCTTCGGCAACAGCGGTCCGCGCTCGGGATCAGGGGTTGCGTTCACGCGTGATCCCGCGACCGGCAACCCCGGGCTGTACGTCGACTTCGCGTCCAACGGCCAGGGAGAGGACGTCGTCGCCGGACGCCTTCCCGTCGCCGGCGGCGCGCGCCTGCCGGCGCTTCTGCCCGCGGTCTGGGCGCAGCTGCAGTCGGCGCGCTCGCTGCTCGAACGCGAGTTTCGCGACATGCAGGATCTCGAGTTCACCGTCGACGACGGGCGCCTGTTCTACCTGCAGACGCGCCCCGGGAAGCGAACCCCGTGGGCGGCGCTGCGAATCGCCACCGACCTCGTACGCGAAGGTGTGCTCGACGAAGCCACAGCGGTCGAGCGGCTGGCGCCGTACGACCTCGACGCGATCAGGCGGGTAGTCGTCGCGCCGGGTCCGCTCGACCGCCCGATCGCGCAGGCCATCCCGGCGAGCGTCGGCGTGGCGACCGGCGCCGTCGTCTTCGACGCCGCCCGGACGCGCGACCCCGGGGGACGGCCGACGGTGCTGCTGCGATCGGAGCTGACCACCGACGACATTGCGGGGCTGGCCGCCGCCGCCGGCGTGCTGACGACCTTCGGCGGACGCACCTCTCACGCCGCCGTCGTGGCGCGGCAGCTGGGCAAGGTCTGTCTCGTCGGCTGCGCGTCGCTCCGCTGCGACGAGGGAGGACGCAGCGGGTCGCTCGGCGGCCGCCGCCTCCGCGAAGGAGACGAGATCACGCTCGACGGCGAGAGCGGCGTGATCTACGACGGCCGCGTGCCGGTGGTGACGGAACGGCCGGTCGAGGATCTGGCGCTCGTGCGGCGCTGGCGCACCCGGCAGGCGCCTCCGGAAGCGCTGACCACAGCAGAAGGGACGGGACCGGCATGACCATCCAGCCGCACGCTCGACGCTGCCTCGCGCTGCTCGCGATCCTGCTCGCGGGGCATGCCTGGACGGCCGCGCAGGACACGGGCTTTCCCCTCGTCCCGGGATCCGTGCGATTCGCCGTCATCGGCGACAACGGCACCGGCGACCGGCCGCAGTACGAAGTCGGCGCCCAGATGACGGCCGCACGGGCGCGCTTCCCGTTCGAGTTCGTCGTCATGCTCGGCGACAACATGTACGGGCGCCAGCAGGCCGCGGATTTCGTGCAGAAGTTCGAGCGTCCGTACGCGCCGCTGCTCGAGGCCGGGCTCCCGTTCTACGCCGCGCTCGGCAACCACGACGATCCGGACAATCGCACCTACAAGGGCTTCAACATGAACGGCGCGCGGTACTACACCTACGCGCGCGGCAACGTGCGGTTCGTGGTGCTCGATACGAACGCCCTCGATCGGGCACAGGTCGGCTGGCTGGAGAACACGCTGAGGGACGCGACGGAGGAGTGGAAGATCTGCTACTTCCACCATCCGCTCTATTCGGATGGCGGGCGGCACGGCTCGAACGTGGAGCTGCGCGTCGTGCTCGAGCCGATCCTGGTGCGCTACGGGGTGTCGGTCGTCTTCGCCGGGCACGAGCACATCTACGAACGCGTGGTGCCGCAGAAGGGCATCACCCACTTCGTCCAGGGCGCCAGCGGGCAGCTGCGGCGCGGCGACGTCGAGCCGAGCGCCATGACCGCGGCGGCCTTCGATCAGGATCAGAGCTTCACGCTCGTCGAGATCGCCGGACCCACGATGTTCTTCCAGACCATCTCGCGAACGGGCCGGGTCGTGGACGCGGGCATCATCCGCCTGCGCCCGACGACGTGAACAGCGGAGAGTGCGTCATGAGACACCACACCGAAGCGCAGGAGGCGATGACGCTGCCGGAGCTGCGCCTGGCGCCGCTCGAACGCATCGCCCGTTTCGTCTTCGACCGGTTCCTGCTCCTGCCCCTGGGCGCGGCGCTGGCCGTGGTCTGGGCGAACGTCAGTCCGGAGAGCTATTTCCGCTTCGCGCGCGCGCTCGATTTTCCGGTGAACGAGATCGCGATGGCGCTGTTCCTCGCGCTGATGGCGCAGGAAGTCTACGACGCGATGATGCCGGGCGGCGCGCTGCACACCTGGCGGCGGTGGGGCATGGCGCTGGTCGCCGCCGGGGGCGGCCTCGCCGGGGCATACGGCGCCTATGTCATCTACGTCGGCATGAGCCACCAGCTCGTGCTGCGGCAGGGATGGCCGATCGCGGGAGCGGTCGACGTCGCCGCCGCGTACTACGTGATCAAGAGCGTCTGGCGCCGCAGCGCCGCGCTGCCGTTCGTCCTGCTGATCGCGCTCGCCAGCGACGCCGCGGGAGTCGTCGCGATGGCGCTGCGCCCTCGCGGGGTCGAGACGCACCCCGCCGGTCTCGTGCTGGTGCTGGCCGCCGTCGCGGCGGCGGCGATGCTGCGCCGGCGCCGCGTGCACGTCTTCTGGCCGTACCTGGCGCTCTGCGGACCGCTCGCGTGGTGGGGCCTGTACCTGAACCGCATCCATCCGGCGCTGGCGCTGATTCCGATCGTGCCGCTGCTGCCGCATGCGCCGCGGCGGCTCGAGTTCTTCGCCGATCCGCACGACACCGACGACGTGCATCATTTCGAGCAGCGGTGGAACGTCGCCGTCCAGTTGATTCTCTTCACCTTCGGGCTGGTGAACGCCGGCGTGATGCTGCGCGGGTACGATACGGGGACCTGGGCGCTGTTGACCGCGTTGCTGGTGGGCCGCCCTGTCGGCATTCTCGCCGCCGTCGCCGTCGCCGTCGCACTCGGCTTCCATCTGCCGCGGCGCCTCGGCTGGCCGGCGATGATCGTCATCGCGCTGGCGATGTCCAGCGGCTTCACGTTCGCGCTGTTCTTCTCCGTCGGGCTGGTGCCGGTGGGCCCGATGCTCGCGGAACTGAAGCTCGGCGCGCTGCTGTCCGTGGTCGCGGCGCCGGCGGCGCTCCTCGCCGCGCGGGCATTCGGCCTCGGCAGGTATTCACGCAAGCACCACTCGGAGGCGCATCATGCATGACCGGTCACGCCAGCCCGCCCTCGGTGAGCAGGCGACACGGCTCGCGGACGATCAGCTGGCGCTGGCGCTGGACGATCTGCATCGCGCCGGATCGAACCACGGCGACTGGGTCCACGATGCGCGCCGCCGCATCCGCCGGGTGCGCGCGCTGCTGCGGCTGCTGCGCCCGCGGCTGACCGACGAGGCGTTCGACGAGGGCAACCGCCGGCTGCGCACGCTCAACCGGCGCCTTGCGGCGGTCGAGACCGAGTTCACCGCGCTCGCGACGCTCGCCCGGCTCGCGTCGCGGCCGGACGCGGGCGACGCGCGGCCGGCGCTCGACGCCGTCAGGACCGCCCTCGTGCAGCGGGCGGAGCGCGCCGACCTCAGCGCCGCCGCAACGCGGCTGTTGAAAAGAGCCGAGACGGCGGTGGCGGTCGAGCGGGCGCGCATCGGCACGTGGGAGATCGAGCGGCAGACCGTGCCGGTCGAGACCGGGCTCGAGAAGAGCCGGCGGCAGGCGGCGGCGGCGCTCGCCCGGGCGCTCGATCGGCCGACGCCGCGGCGGGAGCGCGAGTGGCGGCGGAGCACGACGCGCCTGTGGCTGCACGTGCGCCTGCTCGAACCGTATCGTCGCGGGCTGCAGGCGCTTCGCCGGCGGCTGGACGTCCTCGACGGCATCCTCGACGACGCGCACAACGTGACGATCCTGGAGCGGCTGCTCGTCGAAGAAGGGGTGGCGTCGCGGCGGGACACCGCGACGGCGCTGCGGCTGCTGCGGCACTATCGGTCGGAGCTGCGGACGCGCGCCGCCGCGGAAGCGCAGGCGGCGCTGCGTCTGGTGCGGCGCCCTCAGGCGCGCAGGGCGGCACCCTCGTCGGCGGTCCGCACCACCGCGAAGATGGTCTCGAGATCGCGGCGGACCTGATAGATCCGGCGGGCGAGCTCGAGCTGCACCTTGCTGCGATCGGCGTGCGCGTCCAGCCGATCCTCGATGCGATTCACCACGATGTCGGCGAGCGACGCCAGGGCGTGAGCGTCGCCGTCGGTGAGGAAGTCGGACGGGTAGCGCGCTATGCGCGACAGCAGCCGCTCGAAATCCTGCACCGCCGAGCGAAATGCCCGTGACGAACCCGCCGCCTCCACATCGTGAGCGATGGTGGCGGCGCGCGTGACGAAGAGATCCATGGACGCCTCCTGAGCGCTGATAGCCAGCCAGGCCCTCCGCAAATCGGATGCCCGATTGCGCCCCTGCAATGCCGGGGGCGGGCGGTTCCGGCGATGGGGAGTGTTTCCCCACAGTGCGAAATTCTTCGCGCCCCCGCGGACATCCCCCCGGCGAACGACGGCCACCGGAGCGCAGGGCGGCGGTACGACCGTTGCTCTTCTCGGGCAGTACAAGGTGCGTTCCATGATGTCCACCGGATCACTGCTCGCCGCCACGCTTGCCGCGGGTCTCGTCGCCGGCGGGCGGCAGGTCTATCCGGTGGCGGAGGCCCCCGCGGCGCTGAGGCCGGCGATCCAGCGAGGCGATCTCGTGATCGTGTCGCTGCAGTCCGCGGTGCTGCGCGAGTTGAACGCGGCCATCGCTCATGGCGGGCCGGAGCACGCGCTGCAGTCCTGTCACGTCGAAGCCGCGGCCCTCGCACTCGCCATCTCGCGGCGGGAAGGGATTGAGGCGGGGCGCACGTCCGCGCACCTGCGCAACGTGCGGAACGCGCCGCGCCCCTGGGCCGCCGACATCGTCGCGCGATACGACGGCCGAACGGCCCCGGGGTGGATGGCTTTGCGGTCGATCTCGGCGACCGTGTCGGGCTGCTCCGGCCGATCGTCGAGCAGCCGGTCTGCGCCGCGTGTCACGGGCCGGCCGACAAGCTGGCGCCGGCAATACGAACCGCCATCGCCGCGCGGTATCCGTCGGATCGGGCGCTGAATTTCGCGACCGGCGACCTGCGCGGATGGTTCTGGGTCGAGGTACCGAAAGAGCGAGGCGCACGCTGAGGAGGCGTTCGGGGAGGTTCCCATGGCCAACTTCCAGGCATTCATCATCGTTCTCGTCGCCGCCGCCGCGGCCGCCCCGGCGCCCGTGCAGCAGCCGCCCGACACCGATCGGCCGGTGCTGGCGGAGTTCGCCCGGCGCGTGAACGCGTACGTCGAGGTCAAGTCTGCCGCGGCGACGACCGTGCTGCCGCTCGTGCAGCTTCGCGATCCCGCCGAGATCCGCCGCCGCACCGACGCGCTCGCCGCCGTCATCAAGAGCGCGCGGTGGGCGGCGAAGCAGGGAGACATCTTCACGCCGGAGATCGGGTATGCACTGCGGCGTGCGATCCGCCAGGGGTGTGAGGGGGACTACGCCGCGCAGCTCGCGCTCGTGCGCGAGGAGGTGGTCGGGCCGCTGCCGGCGCTCGCGGTCCACGCCCGCTGGCCGGCGGACGTGCCGCTGCCGCTGATGCTCCCGGGCGTACTGGCGGCGCTGCCGCCGCTGCCCGCGGGGCTGCAGTACCGATTCATGGACCGCGCCCTGGTGCTGCTCGACATCGACGCCAACCTGATCGTCGATTTCCTGCCGGACGCCATTCCGGTGATCACGACGGAGCGGCACGATGCGCATTGAGAACGTCCGCTGCCCGGTGCTCGGCGCCCACGTCACTCGCGTCGTGGACTTCGAGGGACTGGTCGATCACGTGATCTGTCCCGAGTACCAGCGGGCGGACGGCAGCTGCCGGCTGAAGCGGGCCGCCGGGTCGGGCGGGCCGCTGGGCCGGCTGCTGCAGCGCGTCGGCGAGGACATCGCCGCAGAACACGTCGTCACATGCTCGCTACGGTGATGGAGCCGCGAGCCACGGCCGACGCGGGGGCGGCGCGGGCGATATCCGAATCGCTCCGGACGCTCGACGAGCTCCGCTACGCGCTGGATCAATCGGCGATCGTCGCCGCGACCGATCACCGCGGCGTCATCACCTACGTGAACGACAGGTTCTGCGAGATCTCACAGTACTCGCGCGAGGAGCTGCTCGGCCGGGATCACCGCGTCGTCAACTCCGGCCTCCATCCGAAGGAGTTCATGGCCGATCTGTGGCGCACCATCGCGGGCGGGCGCATCTGGCGGGGCGAGATTCGCAATCGGGCCAAGGACGGATCGTTCTACTGGGTCGAGACCACCATCGTCCCCTTCATGGACGGGGCGGGCAAGCCGCGGCAGTACCTCTCGATCCGGTACGAAATCACCGCCCGCAAGGAAGCGGAGGCGCGGCTGCGCGAGCAGGCCTCGCTGGCGCAGCTCGGCGCGCTCGCCGCGGTGGTGGCGCACGAAGTCCGCAACCCGCTGGCCGGCTTGCGCGCGTCGCTCCAGGTCATCGACGGCCGCTGCGACGTGCGGGATCGCGGCACCATCACGGCGATGATCCAGCGCATCGACAGCCTGAACGACAAGCTGAGCGATCTGCTGCTCTACGCGCGGCCGAAGCCGCCGCGCCGGCAGAGCGTCGACTCGAGAGCGTTGGCGCGCGACGTCGCGCTGGCCGCGCAGGCGAGCACCGGGCGATCCGGCGCTCCGATCGGCGTCGTCGTCGACGGGCGCATCAGCGTCGTCGCCGATCCGGACATGCTGCGCGCCGCGCTGCTGAACCTGATGATCAACGCGTGTCAGGCCGCCGGGAACAAAGAGGTCGGCATCTGCGTGAGCGAGGCGGACGGAGTCTGCCGTTTCGCGGTCTGCGATCGCGGACCGGGCATCCCGGCCGAGATCCGCGAACGCATCTTCGAGCCGTTCTTCACGACCCGCGTCAGCGGCACCGGACTCGGGCTGGCGATCGTCAAGCGGCTGATCGAGCTGCAGGACGGGACGATCGCCGTCAGGGATCGGCCGGGAGGCGGAACGATCGCAGAGATCAGCCTGCCGGCGTCACGGACGCAGTAGCGCGCGGATCGCGACCCGTCAACGATCCGGTCCGCCGGCCTCGGCGGTTCGCGCGACCGCGGCCTCCTCACGGCCGTCGGTCTTCGGCCGCCCGATCGCCTTGGGCGGGAGCGCGAGCACGAGCGTCGGCGTGAGGCAGAGCATCCGGTACGTCACCGAGCCCATCCGCGGTCCCAGCAGCGGCGATCCGTGCAGCCCCATCACGACGAGCCCCGCCTGCCGATCGCGGACCACCTTGGCCGCTTCTTCTGCCGGATCGCCGAAGACGATGAGCGGTTCCGGGCGAAGCTTCCGCGGCAGCGTGGCGACCAGTTCCTCGAGACCGTCCTCCGCCAGGGCGCGGCGGTTCGAATCGAGTCCCAGCAGGTGATGCCGCGAGAGCAGGCGGCTCCTGACCGGCTCGATCACGTGCAGCAGCAGAAGGGGGAGGTTCAGCGCTTCCGCGACGCCGCGCGCGACCTGTGTCTGATGCAGCGACGCGGGTGAAAGGTCGACCGGGACCACGATCCGGTGCAGCAGCCGTCTGGCGTCCTCCACGTGAATCGGTCCGGGATTCTGCGGCGGCGTCACGAGCACCGGCACGGTGGTCTCGCGCAGCACGCGCTCGGTGGTCGAGCCGAAGAACAGTTTCCGCGCGCCCGTGAGCCCGTGCGAGCTCATGACGATGAGATCGCACGACCGCTCGCGCGCGACGCGCAGGATCTCGACCGGCGGCTTGCCGACGGCGACGTCGTACTCGCACATCTGGAGCGCGGCGGCGTCTTCGCCGAACACGCCGGTCACGAACCGGCCGATCTCGCGCTCCGACAGATCGCGCGTCCAGTGGACACCCGAGCCCAGATCGAGCGCCGTCGTGAGCAGGGGATCTTCGACTCCGAGGACGATCAGCCGGGTGACGAAGTGTTCGGCAAGTGCCGCGGCGTAGTGCAGAGCGCCCGCCGAAGGCTCCGAATAGTCGATGGGGCAGAGGATAGAGGGGCGGACGTTCATATCGCCTCCGCCGATCGTTTGTGCAACGCACGTGCCCCGCGGCGCTCGGCCCAATCCGGCGCGGCGCGTCTACCCACTGGATGAATATTCCGGTTCGCGGGGAATTTCTCCCGCTCGATGGCCGCGGCGGCACGCGTGAATTCGCCGCCGGCCGCGGAAACTCCGGGCGATCGGTGCGGCACGGTGGTTGCCCTGAGTACCGGCGGGATTACCGCCATGGCCGTTTCGCAGCCGCCCGCCATCGTCACCTCCACCGCGACGGAGACCGTGTATCTGGGGCTCAGGCTTGCGCATCCCTTCATCGCGGGCGCCTCGCCGCTGAGCGCAAAGCTGCGGGACGTCCGGCGCCTCGAAGACGCCAACGCCGCCGCCATCGTGCTGCATTCGCTGTTCGAGGAACAGATCACCGAGGCCGAGAGCGGTCAGATCCACGGCGTCGATCCGTTGGAGGACGCCGGCTTCGCGCCGCTGATCGACACCTTCCCGGCGGCGCGCGAGTACCGGTTGGCGCCCGACGAGTATCTGGAGCACCTCCGCCGGGTCAAAGCGGCGGTGGGCATTCCGGTGATCGCGTCGCTCAACGGCACGTCGCGCGGGCAGTGGATGAAATACGGCGTGCAGCTCGAGCAGGCGGGCGCCGACGCGCTGGAAGTGAACATCTACCGCGTGCTGTCCGAGTTCAGCGTGTCCGCCGAGACCGTGGAGAACGACCTGGTTCAGGCGGTGCGTGACCTGAAGAGCACGCTGAAGATCCCGCTCGCGCTCAAGCTGCCGCCGTTCTACACCGCGTTCGCGAATCTCGCGAGCCGCCTGGACCAGGCGGGCGTCGACGGGCTCGTCCTGTTCAACCGGTTCTATCAGCCGGACATCAACCTGCGGACGCTGACCGCGACGCCGGCGCTCTCCCTGTCGCGCCGATCGGAGCTGCTGCTGCGGCTGCGCTGGCTCGCGATCCTGCACGGACGGGTTCGCGCGTCGCTGGCCGCGACCGGCGGCGTCGAGAGCGCCAACGACGGCGTCAAGGCCGTTCTCGCGGGAGCGCACGCGGTGCAGGTCGTCTCGGCCCTGCTTCGCCACGGCCCCGGGTTCCTGGCGGCGATCGTGAACGGGTTCTCTGCCTGGATGGAGCGCCACGACGTCGCGCGGCTGGACGACGTGCGCGGACGGGTGAGTCTGCAGAACGCCGCGGCGCCGGCGAACTTCGAACGCGCGAGCTACATCCGCACGCTCAACGAGTGGCGGCGCCCGGCGCGGTGACGCCGCGATCCGTCATTCACGACGCAGCGCGCGGTAGAGCGCGTCCCTGAGCGCCACGTCTCGCGGATCGCCGGTGAACGTCGTCCCCATGCGGCTGGTCACATAGGCGTAGCCGATGCGGGCGTCAGGATCGGCAAAGCCGAGAGGGCCGCCCGCGCCGGGCGAGCCGAACGCCCGCCGGCCGCCGAACGGCCAGTTCTCGCACGGCTTCATGAAGCCGAGCGAGAACTGCACCTCCCCCTTGATGCACTCGTCATGGAATCCGTGCTGCGAGGGAACGGCCGGCGCCGCCAGCAGGTCCAGCGTCTCCTGCCGGAGTCCCAGTTCGCGTCCGCCGTCGGCGAAGACGCCATACGCGTGGGCGATGCCGCGCGCCGTCCCGACCGCGCCGCCCGACGGCACCTCGAGGTTCCGCGCGTAGATCCGCCGTTGGTCGGAATAGACGGATGTGCCCGGATTCACGGCCAGCGCGCGGTGGATGTTCGAATGGGGCTTGAACCCCTCGACCATGAGCCGCAGCGGCCGGAAGCCGAAGAGCATCTCGATCCGGGTGGGCGCGGTCAGCGTGGCGAGACGCGTGTTCGGGATCGCTTCGGGAAGCCGGATGTAGACGTCTTCGCCGAGAGGGGCGGCGATCTCCTGCTGGAAGAACTGACCGAGCGTCCGATGGCGCGGATCGACGCGGCGGAGCAGTTCCCCCTCGTAGAACCCGAGGGTGAGGCCATGGTACGCCTGTCGCGACCCCGGCTCCCACGCCGGCTTGTGTCTCGCCATCACCGCCGCCAGGCGATCGAGGTCCGCGACGACATCGCGATCGACCGGCTCGTCGAAGGCGAACAGCCCGGCCTGGTGCGCGAGGAGCTGCCGCACCGTGATCCGTTCCTTGCCGTTCTGAGCGAACTCGGGCCAGTACGCCGCGACCCGCTCCTCGTAGTCCAGCCAGCCGCGCGAGTGCGCAATCGCCAGCGTCATCGCCGCCAGCCCCTTGGTCGCGGAGTGGACGACGACCATCGTGTCGCGCTCCCACGGCTCGCCCGTCTGTTCGTTGCGCGACCCGCCCCAGAGATCGACGATCTTCTCCCCGCCGCGATACACACAGCAGGCGCCGCCCAACTCTGCCCGCCGCGCGAAGTTGTCTTCGAACGCCCTCCGCACGGGTTCGAAGCCGCGGCTGACGGATCCCTCAATCTCGTGTGCTGCAGCAGTTCGCATGATGTGCCCTCGGGCTGCAGAACGCACGAACCCTGCCGCCGGCCTCGCGGCGAAACCGGCGCACGGGGCGTCCGGGCGACGCCCGCGGCGGTGGGGAATATCCCGCCGTGCTGCTGAATTTTCGCCGCGCGCCGCGGCAATCTGACGCGAGATGCCCGCGGCGCAAGTGGCATCCCTCCTGCTCCCTGGGCGGGTCGAGGGAGTTTCTGTGCGACTACCGATCTTCGAGGGTCTGGTCATCCGGCGTCTTCGGCGCGCGCAGCGGAGCGACGGCGAGCCGGTCGGCGCATTGGCGATCGTCCGGCATTACATCCGCGACGTCGTCTATGGCGCGAACGACGGTCTCATCACCACCTTCGCCGTCGTGGTCGGCGCCGTCGGAGGCGGGCTGTCGCCGCGCGCGATGCTCATCCTCGGCAGCGCCAACCTCTTTGCCGACGGACTCTCGATGGGCGTGGGGAACTACCTGAGCATCCGCGCTCACGAGAGCGCGCTGGCCGCCCAGCAACGCCTGCCGGAAGAGGCGCATCCCGCGAGACACGGCGCGATGACGCTGCTGGCGTTCGTCGCCGCCGGCGCCGTGCCGCTGGCGCCGTTCACCATCGGCGTGGAGCTTGCGTTCGCGTTGTCCGTCGTGCTCACCTTTGCGATGCTGTTCACCGTCGGCGCGCTGCGCGCCATGGTCACCGCTGATCGGTGGTGGGTCGGCGGACTGGAGATGCTCTTGCTCGGCGGATCGGTGGCGCTGGCCGCGTACGGCAGCGGCGCGGCGGCGGCATCGCTGCTGCGGGACGGGTAATGAAGGAGCAGGGACCATGACTACGATTACACAGTTGGACCGCGATCTGGCTGAGGCGGTCAGCCGGCAGCTCGCGTGGGAACCCTCCGTCGACGACGCGATGGTCGGGGTGTCGGCGCAGGATGGGATCGTCACGCTGACCGGATACGTGGAGTCCTACAGCGCCAAGATCGCCGCCGAACGCTCCGCCAGCCGTGTCTACGGCGTCCGCGGCATCGCCAACGACCTCCAGGTGAAGATTGCCGACGAACGCATCGACGCCGACATCGCGCGCGACGCCGTGCAGGCGCTCGACGCCCACAGCGACGTTCCGCACGGCATCGGCGTGACGGTTCGAGACGGCCACATTACGCTGGTCGGGGGCGTGGAATGGATGTTCCAGAAGGTGGCGGCCGAGAGAGCGGTGGACCAGCTCCGCGGCGTGCGCGGGATCAGCAACGAGATCGAGATCCGGCCGAAGCTCTCGCCGGCAGACGTGCGGGCGCGGATTGTCGAGGCGCTGCATCGTCATGCCGACCTCGAGGCGCGGGGCATCCGCGTCGAGGCGCAGGACGGCCGCGTCATTCTCACCGGCAACGTCAGGTCGCCGCGCGAGCGCTACGAAGCGGTCGAGGCGGCGTGGTCGGCGCCCGGCGTGTCGAGCGTCGACAATCGCCTGAACATCGTGCGTTGAGCGCACGCACCGCTCCATGACGGCTGCCGGCCGCGGGCTGTCGTCCGCCGAGGCGCTCGACCGCTTGGCGCGCGTCGGCCCGAATGCGTTGCCGGAGCCGCGTCCCGAGCCGCTCTGGCGACGATTCGGGCGGCAGTTCAACAGCCCGCTGATCTTCATTCTCCTGTGCGCCCTGGCATTCGATGCCGGCCTGTGGGTGTACGAGGGAGGGCACGGATGGCCGCTCGAGGCGAGCGCCATCGCGGTGATTCTGCTGTTCAACGCCGCCCTCGGCGTCTACCAGGAACAGCGCGCCGAAGCGGCGCTGGCCCACCTCAAAGCGCTCGCCGGCGCGCAGGCATGGGTGCTGCGTGACGGCGAGCTCGTCCGCGTGCCGACGCACGCGCTGGTGCCCGACGACGCAGTGCGTCTCGAGGCCGGCGATCGCGTTCCGGCCGACGGCACGCTCGAAGACGCGGCCGGCACGCTCGTCGACGAGTCGATTCTGACGGGCGAGTCGGTCCCGGTCGACAAGGCGGCCGGCGACGAGGCGTTCAGCGGAACGCTGCTCGTCCGCGGCAAGGCGTTCCTGCACGTGACCCGGACCGGCCCGCGCAGTGCGATGGGGCGCCTCGCCGCGATGCTCGGCGAGATCCAGCTGGGAAAGACGCCGCTCGAGCGGCGGGTCGATGCCTTCGGCCGCCAGATCGCGCGGTGGGTGCTCGGCATCGCCGCGGTGCTGTGCGTGCTCGGCATCGCCGCCGAGGGTCTCAGCCGCGCGCCGCAGACGATCATCTTCGCCGTCGCGCTGGCCGTGGCCGCCGTCCCCGAAGGGCTGCCGGCCATCCTCACCGTCGCGCTGGCGCTGGGCGTCGAGCGCATGGCGCGGCAGCGCGCCGTGGTGCGCCGCCTCTCGGCGGTCGAAGCGCTGGGATCCGTCACCGTCATCGCGACCGACAAGACCGGCACGCTGACCGAGAGCCGGATGGACGTGCGGTCGCTGGATGCGCCGGACAGGCTGCGTGCCCTCATCGCGATCACGTTGGCCAACGACGCGGAGCTCTCGACGGGAACCGGCGATCCGCTCGACCTCGGGCTGCTTCGCTATGCTGCCGCGAACGGCGTCGACATTCCGACGCTGCGCAGCGCTCATCCCGTCGTCGCCGAGCGGCCGTTCGACAGCGCGTGGAAGTTCAGGCGCGTCACCGTCCGCGACGGCGGCGCGACGGTCAGCTACGTCAAAGGGGCGCCCGAGGTCCTGCTCGAACGGTGCGAGCTGTCCGGGGAGGAACGCGAATCGTGGGCGGAGAAGGCCCGGGCGTACGCGCACGAGGGACTGCGCGTGCTCGCGCTCGCGCACGCGCCCGGCGAGGCCGAGGATCGCCTCTCGCTGCTCGGGCTGGTCCTCTTCTGGGACCCGCCGCGCCCCGAAGTGCCGGCCTCGATCCAGACGGCGCTCCGTGCCGGGATCCGCGTCGTCATGATCACCGGAGATCATCCCGAGACGGCGCTGGCGATCGCGCATCAGATTGGCATTCCCGGGCTGCGCGTGCTGACCGGCGAGGACCTGGCGGGATACCAGCGGCCGGCGCTGCAGGCCGCGCTGGCCGAGGTGAACGTCTTCGCGCGCGTGCGGCCGGAGCAGAAGCTGCAGCTCGTCGAGGCGCTGCAGGCGCAGGGCGAGATCGTCGCCATGACCGGCGACGGCGTGAACGACGCACCGGCGCTGAAACGATCGGACGTCGGCGTCGCGATGGGACAGCGCGGCTCGGATGTCAGCCGTGAAGTCGCGGACCTGGTGTTGCTCGACGACAACTTCGCCACCATCGTCGGAGCCGTCGCCGAAGGACGCGGCATCTACGAGAACATCCAGAAGTTCCTCCGCTTCCTCTTCTCGACGAATCTGTCGGAGGTGCTGCTGATTTCGACGGGCGCGGTGCTGGCCTACCTGCTCGATCTTCGCGACGCCGCCGGCGCGCTCATGGTGCCCCTCACCGCCGCGCAGATCCTGTGGGTCAACCTGGTGACCGATGGCCTCCCGGCGCTCGTGCTGGCGTTCGATCGCACGCCGGGCGTGATGCAGCAGCCGCCCCGCGCGCCGCGGTCCCCTTTGCTGGATCCAAGCTCGCTGCGCTTCGTGGCGGCGGTGGGCACGATGAAGGCGCTCATCGCGCTGGGCGTGCTCGGCCTGCTCCCGGAGCTGGGCTACAGCCTCGAGACCACGCGAGCCGCGGCGTTCCACGTCATCGCGATCGGGCAGCTCTTCCTGACCTACCCGTCCAGGCACACCTGGATGCGCCCGCTCGCGAATCCCTCGCTCCACGCCGCGGTCGTCGGCGGGGTGGGCATCCAGTTTCTTGCGGCTTCGATTCCGGCGGTCTCGGATCTCCTCGGGACCGTTGCCATCCCGGTGGAGCTGTGGGCGGTCGTCTTCGCTGCCGCCTTCCTGTCATGGGGCCTGGCGGAAGCGATCTCGCGGATCGTCTGGCCCGTCCGCGCGGCAACTCCATAGGCGCGCGCGTCCGAGCCAGACAACAGGAATGCCTCAACTGTGCAGCGTCAGCACGGCACATCGTGCCTCGCGGATGACGTGGTGCGTCGTCGAACCGAAGAGCAGCAGGTCCGTCGCGCCGCGGCCGCGAACGCCCATCACGATCAGGTCGGCTTCGAGCGCGTCGGCGAGACCGACGATCTCGCGGTGAGGGATCCCCTCGCGCGAGACCTCGGTGACCGGGCAGGCGGCGCGGTCGGGGTCGGAGACCATTGCCTTCAGCCGGGCGCACGCCTCACGCGTCCACGCCTGCAGATCGATGGCGGCCGGGGGCGAGAAGTCCGCGTACAGGGGATGCGTCTGCAGGACGTGCAGCAGCGTCAGCGCCGCTTTGCTCTCGCGCGCCAGCGACAGGGCGTAGTCGAGCGCCACACCCGAGCACTCGGAGAAATCGACGGCGCAGACGATTCGCGTGAACGGCGCCGGACCGCGCGGCATCACGTCGGGGGCGTGCGGCGGGACCGTCAGGACGGGGCGGCGCGCCTTCCTCAGCACCTTCTCGGTCGTCGAGCCGAGAAACAGCCGCTCGAAACCGGACCGGCCATGGGTTCCGAGCACGATCAGGTCCGCGTCGAGCCGGTCGGCCTGCGTCAGGATCTCCCGATAGACGTCCGGCGCCTCGGTGATGAGGGCGGCCGCCCGTGTCCCGCCGGCCTGCTCGTCCGCGACGAACGACTGGAGCGCCGCCGCGACCTTTTCGCGGTCCACCGGCGGGAGCCTCATCGGCGGTGCGACCTCCGCTCCGACATAGTACGGGACGGGAACGACGACCGGCGCCGGCGCGACGACGTGCAGGGCGGTCACGGCGGATCCGTAGCACCGCGCGACCCCGAGCGCGTGGTCGAGCGCCCGGCGCGAGACCGGAGAGAAATCGACGGGGCAGAGAATCTGCGTGATGGCCGTCACCGTACACCTCCGTTGCGAGTGTCTGCGTGAAGTGGTGCAAGAAGCAGGACACCCGCAGCGAGAGCCGTGACGGCCGATCTCCTCTTGCCGCCAGCGGCGCGACGGGAAATCTTTCACCGCGCGCGCAAAAGTCCCCAAACGGCGCTGAGCGGCACACAATGATCGCGTGGCATTCGAGGCCATCATCCAGACGCCCTGGGGCGGGCCGTGGCGCCGCTTCGTGGATCCCGTTGCGATCGTCCATGCGGACGGCGCCGGCGCGGTAACGGCATGTCTCGACACGATCGAAGAGCGCGTCCGGCGCGAGCGTCTGTTCGCCGCCGGCTTCGTGTCGTATGAAGCGGCGGCCGCGTTCGGTCTGCCAGTCGGGCCGCGGGCCATGGATCTGCCGCTCGTCTGCTTCGGTCTGTTTCGTCCCGCCAACGTCAGCACGCTCGACGCCCTGCCGGACGGATGCGGGCACCGGGCCGGCGCCTGGCAGCCGTCGATCGACCGGGGGCAGTACGACAGCGCGATCCAGGCGATCAAGGAACGGATCGCCGGCGGCGACACCTACCAGATCAACTTCACGTTCCGTCTCGGCGCGTCGTTCGGCGGCGACCCGGCATCGCTGATGCGCCGCCTCGCCGGTGCGCAGGCAGGGCAGTGGGGCGCTTACGTCGAGACGGACGCGCATGCCATCTGTTCGGCGTCGCCGGAGCTGTTCTTCTCGCTGGTGGACGGACGGCTCACTTGCCGGCCGATGAAGGGGACGGCGCGGCGGGGCCTCTACACCGAAGACGACGAGCGGCAAGCGCGGCGGCTGCGCGAGTCGGAGAAGAACCGCGCCGAGAACGTCATGGTCGTGGACATGGTCCGCAACGATCTCGGACGGATCGCCCGGTACGGCAGTGTCGCGGTCACGTCGCTATACGACGTCGAACGCTATCCGGCTCACTGGCAGATGACATCGGAAGTGACGGCGGAGCTCGATCAACCGGCGCGTCCGCGCCTGTCCCGCATCTTCCAGGCGCTGTTTCCGTCCGGATCGGTGACCGGCGCGCCCAAGCACAGCTCCATGGGTATCATCCGGGCGCTCGAGACGGCCCCGCGCGGCATCTACACCGGTGCGATCGGGTGCATGACGCCGGCGGGAGACGCGCACTTCAACGTCGCGATCAGAACGGTGACGATCGACAAAGCCGCGCGCCGGGCGGAATTCGGCGTCGGCAGCGGGATCGTGTGGGACTCGACCGATCGCGACGAGTACGCGGAGTGTCTGCTGAAGTCGGCGATTCTCACCAGCGGCGCGTCCCGGGCAGATGCCGGGGCGTTCGAACTGCTCGAGACGATGAAATGGACCGCGGCGGACGGATACGCGCTGCTCGATCGTCACCTCGCGCGCCTCACGGACTCGGCGCGCTATTTCGGCGTTCCGCTGCGGCGTGAAGAGCTGGACGCCGCGCTCGCCGCCGCGGTTCGCGGCCGGACCGCTCCGGCGCGCGTGCGGCTGCGCGTCGGCCGTAGCGGCGCCGCCGCTTGCGACGTCAGCGATTTGATCCCCGGTCCGGCGGCGGTTCGCGCGGCGCTCGCCCCGGGCCCGATCGACGCCCTCGACGTGTTCCTCTACCACAAGACGACGCGGCGCGATGTCTACGACGCGGCGCGCGCGTCGCGTCCCGATGCGGACGTCGTCATCCTCTGGAACGCCGCCGGCGAGGTCACCGAAGCCACCACGCACAACGTCGTCGCCGAGATTGCCGGACGAAAAGTCACGCCGCCCGTCGAATGCGGACTGCTCGCCGGCACGTTTCGCGCCGAACTGCTCGACAGAGGCGAGATCCAAATCGCCCGCATCACGCCGGACGATCTGGCCGCCGCGACTGCAGTCTGGATCGTCAATTCCGTGAGCGGCTGGACGCGTGCGACCATGACGCCGTAGCAGACAGTGGCGGCAGCCCCACGCCGCCGCAGACCGGTGCGGGCGGGACCGGGAAGTCGTCGCCGCGCCAATGCTCGATGCGCGGCACGAATCCCTGGCCGAACGCCATCTCGCTGCCGCGGTAGTGCAGCTTCGAGCTTGCCGTATAGCCTGCCGTGTCGGTGGCGGATGCGAAGTACACGACGTTGGCGGGCGTGAGCGGCGGACCGCACGGCATCGCCTGCCCGATCGGCACGAATCCGTAGAAATCGGATCCGAGCCGGAAGGTCGGCACCGTGGCGAAGTCGCAGGCGAGGTCGGGCACGCTGTCCATTTGCGAGGCGACGTGCAGCCGGATCCCGAGCACGGGCGCCGCGCCCGCCGTCGTGGCGACGCGGAATGCCATCCACGATCCCCCGGCCGCCGTCGTCAGCGTCGGTGTCTGTACCGGAACCGGGCCGGCTTCGAAGGCATACTTCAGCCAGCCGTCGATCGTGCCGATCAGGGTGAGAATCGTCGACACCGCGTCGGGACCGTCCACGACGCCGTGCTTGCCGTTGGGGGCGATGAACAACCGCTTGATGAAGCGATCGGAAGTGCCCGCGGACTCGACCGCGTCGAAGGTGGTGTTGATCCCCGGCGCGACGAAGTACTGATCGTGCGAGCCGACGATCGTCAGCAGCGGGCCGTGCTGCGTCGGGGCATACCGGATCGGATCGAAGTAGTCGAGAAACGTCTGCAGCGTCGGATCGTCGCAGCCGGCGATCGCGTTCAGCGCATCCTGTCCCGACGGCATTCCATCCCGCGTGTAGTAGTAGAGGCCGTGATACAGCCAGGCTCCCTCGTACTGCATCACGTTCCGCCAGTCGCCCGCCACCGCGATGCCCACCGCTGCCTTGACGCGGTCGTCGATGCCGTTCACGTAGTAGGTGAGCTGCCCGCCCATCGAGGCGCCGACGATGCCGAGGCGTGAGGCGTCGATGTGCAGCGGGTTGCCGGGGATCGTTGCCAGCGCTTCGAGTACCGTCAGCGCGCGCATGCCCGCGTAGGCCCAATGATAGAGAAAGCTGACGTCGGGCGACGGAGAATTGGCCTGCTCCTCGACGGAAATCCAGGCCTGCTCGGTATCTTCCGGGCCGCCGGTCGACAGCCCCGAACGCGGTCCGTCGATGGAGAACGCGCCGTAGCCGAGTGCGGCGAGCGCCCGCGGCACGTCCGGATCGCCGTGCCCGCCGTGCCCGTGTCCGACGACGAGCGCGGGACGCGGCGCGGGACCGGCCGGCGCCGCCAGGTAGCCGTGGATCCGAATCGTCCCCCCGGTGTGCACCGCGTACGGCGGACCGCTGTCGGCCCACTTCGCGTCCCCCGCCTCCGAGTCGTAGAACACCTCGTAATAGCCCGTGCGCGGGACGATCTGCAGATTCAGCGTCGAGCGGTCGCGGATCTTCTGCAGCCGCTCCGGCGTCCACAGCGCGTCGAGCGGCGCGGGCTGCGCGGATGCCGCCGCGGCGGTCAGCACGAAGAAGACGAGCGCGGGCAGCGGACGGAGCCGGGAAGACAGGCGCACCATTACCGCCGCTCGTGACGGATCGCGAGTCGCGTCGCGAAGTAGACGATCGCGAAGTAGTAGGCGGCCTGGACCGCCACCATGAGCAGGCCGACGACGGTGAAACTCAGGGAATTCATCGTTCCTCCACACTTGGCGGCTTGTCGCTCGCGCCCGCTCCGGTCAGGCGAGGCGCAGCAGGTCGCGGATCTGGTTGGCGAGTTCGTCGGGCAGCACCGGCTTGGCGAGGAACGCGTCGGCGCCGACCGCCTCGGCGCGGCGGCGATGCTCGTCGAACGCGTGCGCGGTCAGCATGACCACCGCCGTGCCGCGAAGCTCCGGCTCGGAGCGCAGCTGCTGGATCGCCTGCCAGCCGTCCACGCCAGGCATCGTGGCGTCCATCAGCACGACCACCGGACGATGGGCGCGTGTGAGACGCAGCGCTTCCGCGCCGTCCTCCGCCTCGATGCAGTCGAACCCCTCGTGCCGCAGGTACGTGCAGTACATCTCGCGGGCGTCGAGGTTGTCGTCGACCACGAGGATTAGGGGCGGCTTTCCGCCGCCGCGCGACCGGTCGGGCATGGGGGCGGAGAGTCTACAACAACTTCACGCCGTTGCACGGCGGCTGCGGCGCGCGCCGTTCGTGCTACAATCCTGGCCTCCCCAGCAGCTTGCGTCCGATTCGCTCGCGTCCGAGCGGAGTGTACGACCATGTCCATCAGACATTTTGCCGCCGCCGCGGCGATCGCGGCCCTGTGCGCCGGTGTGCCGGCAGCGTCGTCGGCGCAGGACCCTCAGGCGCCGCGCGCGACGTTCCGCAGCGCGCTCGACGTGGTGACGATCAACGCGTCGGTCCGCGATCGCCAGGGCAAGCTGGTCACCGGCCTCAAGCCTGAAGACTTCGAGATCCGCGACAACGGCCAGCTCCGCCGCGTCCTGTCGCTGCGCGCCGATCGCGAGTCCCCGATTACCCTCGCGATCCTCGTGGACATGAGCGGCAGCATGCGGTTGAGCGGCAAGGTGGCGATGGCGCGGCAGGCCTACGACTCGGTGCTGGCGCAGCTGGTGGGCGGGCGGGACGAAGTCGCCCTGTTCGCGTTCGACGAGGCGCTGCACGAGCGCCGCGGCTTCACGCGCGACATCAAGAGCCTGGCCGACGGCCTCGACGAGTTCGAGCCGTTCGGATCGACGTCCCTCTACGACGCCACGGCCGCGACCGCGAGGCGGCTGGCCGGGCGCGCCGGATCGAGCAAAGCCATCGTCGTGCTGACCGATGGCGCCGATACGAGCAGCCGCCTGTCGGCGGGTGAAGTGTCCGGCATCGCCGCGTCGATCGACGTGCCCGTCTATGTCGTCGCCACGGTTCCGCCGTCCGAGCAGTTCGAGGCGGCTCACCGCGCCGCCGCCCGCGAAGCCGATGCCGCCGACCTGCGCGACCTGGCGGCGTGGACGGGCGGCCAGTTCGCGTTTGCGAGCTCGGTCGGCCAGACGGTGATGGCCGCGGCGGCGCTCGTCGCCGATCTGCGTCACCAGTATCTGCTGGGGATCGAGGCCGCCGACGATCCGCAGTGGCGGCGGATCGACGTGAAAGTCCGGCGCCCGGCCATCACGGTGAAGGCGCGCGCCGGCTATTTCGGAGGCTAACGGACGATCAGCGTGCCGTTCATCGGGTGGAACGCGCAGGTATAGGGAAACCGTCCCTTCGCCTTCGCCACGAAGCGCCACGACTTCCCCGGCTGAATCACGTTCGAATCGAAGGCTCCCTTCGCCGCCGTCGCGGTGTGCGCGAGGATGTCCTTGTTCACCCACACGACGGTGTCACCGGCTTTCACGGTCAGCGTCGCCGGACTGAACTGCGCACCGTCGATGGTGACCGTGTGCGTCCCTCGTTTCCGCGCCGGGCCGCGCTGGGCGTCGAGCGCGGCGCCGCCGATCCACGCGGCGAAGGCCATTGCGAGGATCGGCAGCGCCAGGGCTCGCGCGGTCATGGCTTCCCCAGGGATCCCTGCAGGTGCTTCGCGTGCTCGAGATGCGCCACGAAGGCCGGCCGCACCTTGACGAGCAGCGCCTTCAGCTCCGCATTGGCGGCGTTGGGGATCAGCGTCTTGTCCAGGGCGTCGAGCACGGACTGGTGATACGTGACCTCGTGATCGACGTAGGCCTTGTCGAACGCCGCCCCTTTGAGCGTCTTCAGGTGCGCCACGTTCTTCTCGCCGCCGGCCTTGAGGCTCCTGCTCGTGTCGTTGTCCTGCGGCGTCACCTTCAGCTTCGCCGCCAGATCCACCGCCTGCCGGTTGACGCCGCTATGGTCGGTGACCATCAGTTGCGCGAACTTCTTCACTTCGGCGTTCTGCGTGGTGGCCGCGGCGAGCCTGCCGGCGTCGACGTCGACCTGGTTGGCGGTAACGACGATCGACGCGATCTGCGCGTCGTTGATCGTTTGTGCGGATGCGGCGGCGGCGCAGAGGCAGAAAGCGCCGGCCGCGATGAGTGCTGTCTTCATTCGGGCTCCTTTTCCTGCTCATTCGATGCAGGGCGGAGCGCGGATGTTCCCCCCGGGGCGTTCAGCCTGCCGCGCGGATGCGCGCCAGCACGCCGGCGACGATGCGGTCGCAGCGCACCCCGTCGAAGCCGAACAGGCCGAGGGTTGCGGCATCGGTGTCGCGCGCCAGCATGTCGCGCAGCATCGCTCTGGCGCGAAACAGCCGCGTCCGCACCGTGGCCGGCGGAATGCCCAGGCAGTCGGCCGTCTCCTGCACGGACATCTCCTCGACGTCGCGCATGACGAGCACGGTGCGCATCGGCATCGGCAGCGCGTCGATATGATGTTCGAGCAGCCGGCGGATCTCTCCGCGGAGCGCCGCGTCGGTCGGCGACTCCGCCTTCTCGTCCGCGATCTCGGCCCCGAGGTCCCGCTCGTCGTCCCCGCTGCCGCTGAACGAGACCACGACGCGATCCCGCTTGTCTGCGCGCAGCCGCATGAGCGCCTGGTTGATGACGATGCGCGTGAGCCACGTGCCGAGCTGGGCGTCGCCGCGGAAATCGCTCATGCGGCGGTAGGCCTGCAGATACGCCTCCTGCAGGACGTCTTCGGCATCCGCGTCGTTCTTCAGGATCGAGCGGGCGACGCGGAAGAGCTTCTGATTGAAGCGCCGCATCAGCGCTTCGAACGCTTCCTCGTCGCCGTCCGCCGTGCGGGAGGCGAGCAGGGCATCTGCTGGGGCTGACATGGTCCTGACTATTGGATGCAGGAACCCTCGCGCGCGTTCCCGGAGCCCCTCGGCCCCTACAGCGTGTCCACGAACTTGTAGTCGGGGTTTGCCTCCGACACGTAGCGCAGCTCCCAGACCGACTCGAACAGGATGACGTCGCGGTCGAGCCGATCCTTCAGCGGCAGCGCGCCCGAGGTGGTCAGCGACAGCGGCCTGGCGCTTTCCGACTGCGGCAGCGGCCAGCGGGCCGTGACGTGGGGCAGCGGCTCGAGAACCGCCTTGATGCCGTACTCCGACTGCAGCCGCGCCTCGATGACGTCGAACTGGAGCGCACCGACCACCCCGACGATCGGGTGGCGAAGCCCGGTCTGCGGCGTGAAGACCTGCATCAGCCCTTCCTCCTCGAGCTGCTGCACGGCCTCGTCGAACCGCTTGTGCCGGACGTCCGCCGGACGCAGGTAGGCGAACCGTTCGGCGGGGAACTGCGGAATGGGCGGGAACTTCACCCGCCGGCCGGAGTAGATCGTGTCCCCGATCGCCAGCCGCCCGGGATTGACCAGGCCGATGACGTCCCCCGGATATGCCTCCGGCACCGTCTCACGATCGCGTCCGAAGAACCGGTAGACGCGCGACAGCCGGATCGTCGTGCCCTGCCGCTCGTTCACCGCGGCCATGTCCTTCGACAGACGCCCCGAACAGACGCGGACGAAGGCGACGCGATCGCGGTGGCGCGGATTCATGTTCGCCTGCATCTTGAACACGAACCCCGAGAAGTCGGGGTCCGCCGGGTGGACGGTCCCGTGCTCGGCCGGCCGCGGCGCCGGGCTGGGGGCGAGCGCCAGCAGCGCGCGGAGGAACGGCTCGACGCCGAAGTCATTCAACGCGCTGCCGAAGAACACCGGCGTCTGCCGCTCGGCCCGGTACGCCTCCAGATCGAAGCGCGTTCCGGCGCCGGAGATCATCTCGACCGCGTCGATCAGGTGGCGCTGCCGTTCGGCGCCGATCATCTCCCCCAGCGCCGCGTCGGTCGGATCCTCGACCGTGACCGGCTCGGTGCGCTGTCCGCGCGCGCCGCGCTCGTAGAGGAGAACGGTGTTCTTCTCCAGGTCGTACACACCGGCGAAATCGACGCCGTCCCCCAGCGGCCAGTTCATCGGCGCCGCCGCAATCCCCAGCACGCGTTCGATCTGATCGAGGAGCTCGAACGGATCGAGCGACGGCTGGTCCAGCTTGTTGATGAACGTGAGGACCGGGAGTCCGCGCTGGCGGCAGACCTCGAACAGCTTCCGCGTCTGCGGCTCGATCCCCTTGGCGGCGTCCAGCACCATCACGACGCTGTCGACGGCCAGGAGCGTGCGGTAGGTGTCTTCGCTGAAATCCTGGTGGCCCGGCGTGTCCAGCAGCGTCACGTGATGGCCGTCGAGCTCGAATTCGAGGGCCGCGGCGCTGATCGAGATCCCGCGCTGCTGTTCCATCTCCATGAAGTCCGACACCGCGTGGCGCTGCGACTTCCGCCCCCGCACCGCCCCCGCCAGCTCGATCGCGCCCGCGTACAGCAGCAGCTTTTCCGTCAGCGTCGTCTTGCCCGCGTCGGGATGGGAAATGATGGCGAAGGTGCGGCGCCGCGCGATCTCGCGCGCCCGGGTTTCGATCTCGCCGAGCGCCTCGGCGCCCGCCGGCACCTCTGGCGTCGGACTGGTCATCGGAAGAGTGTACTGAATAGTGTACCGAATTATGATGGCGCAGAGATGAGGCTTTGGACAATCGGCATCGTTCTGCTGCTCGCGGCAGGCGCCGACCTGCAGCGCGCGGCGACCCGCGAGGCCCCGGTGTTGTCGCCCGCCGACGAGCTCGACACGATGAAGCTGCCGGCGGGCTATCGCCTCGAGCTCGTCGCCAGCGAGCCGCTCATCCAGGATCCGGTGGTGATCGACTGGGACGCCGACGGACGGCTCTGGGCGATCGAGATGCTCGGCTACATGACGGACATCCGCGCGACCAGCGAGCACGACCCGAGCGGGCGCGTGGTGATGCTCGAAGACGCCAATCGCGACGGCCGCATGGACAAGCGCACGGTCTTCGCCGAGGGACTCGTCCTGCCGCGCGCGCTGAAGGTGCTCGACAAAGGGGTGCTCGTCGCCGAGCCGCCGAACCTCTGGTACATGCGCGACACCAACGGCGACGGCAAGGCGGACACGAAGGAGCCGGTGACCGCGGCCTACGGCCGCCGCGAGGCCAACGTCGAGCACAACGCGAACACGCTGCTGTGGGCGCTCGACAACTGGATTCACACGTCGGAAGTCGATACCTACCTGCGGTTCAGGAACGGCACGTTCGAAGTCCGCCGGACGATCGCCCGGGGGCAGTGGGGCGCCTCGCAGGACGATGCCGGGCGCATCTTCAGGAACTCGAACGAGTCGGCGCTGCACGTGGATCTCGTGCCGACGCCTTATTACGCCCGCAGCACGGCGCTGACGCGCACCCGCGGCAGCTACGAGTTCCTCGGCGCGCCGAACACCGACCTGAACGAGGTATGGCCCGCGCGCCCCACTCCCGGCGTGAATCGCGGGTACCAGGCCGGCATTCTGCGACCGGACGGGACACTCGCGCACTTCACCGCCGTCTGCGCGCCCACCGTCTATCGGGGGGACCGGCTGCCGGCGGAGCTGTACGGAAACGTCTTCCTCGCCGAGCCCGCCGGCAACGTCGTCAGCCGTGTCGTGGTCAGCGACGACGGGACGACGCTGCGGGGGCGGAAGGCCTACGAGCGATCGGAGTTCCTGGCGTCCACCGACGAGCGGTTCAGGCCGGTGTTTCTCTCGTCCGCACCCGACGGCACGCTCTACGTGGTCGACATGTATCGCGGGGTCGTCCAGCACCGCGCCTACATCACCGAGTACCTGCGCGATCAGATTCTGTCTCGCGCGCTGGAACAGCCGTTGAGGCACGGCCGCATCTGGCGCGTCGTGCACGAGAGCACGCGCCGCGGACCGAGCCCCTCGCTGAGCCGCGCGACCACGGCGTCGCTGATCGACACGCTGTCGCACCCCAACGGCTGGTGGCGGGACACGGCCCAGCAACTGCTCGTGCAGCGCGCCGACAGCGCTGCCGTCGAGCCGCTGAAGAAGCTCGCGGCCGAGGCGCCGGCACCGCGCACGCGCCTGCACGCACTGTGGACGCTCGACGGCCTCGACAGCCTCGACGCCGGGCTCGTGACGCAGGCGCTCGCGCATCCGTCGCGCGACGTCCGCGTGTCGGCGCTCCGATTGTCCGAACGCTGGCTCCGGCAGGCAGACGCGGCGATGCAGGGCGCGGCGCTCGCGCTGATGTCCGACCCTGACTGGGGCGTCCGGCAGCAGTTGGCGGCGTCGGCGGGGGAGCTGCCGCGCGGCGCGAAGGAACCCGCGATCGCCTCGTTGCTGGAGCGGCACGCGCTGGATCCGGTGGCGATGGATGCGGCGCTCAGCGGCCTGCGCGGCAGCGAGTTCGCCGTCCTCGAGATGCTGCTGCGGGCCGGCGACGAGACGCCGCAGCGCGCGGCTGCCATGACGATGCTGACCGCGACGCTGGTCGCGGCCGGCGACGATGCGGCCTTGCAGCGCGTGTTCGATGCGATTGCCGACGGCGCCCGCCCGATGTGGCAACGCTCGGCGCTGCTGCGCGGGGCGGAAGTGGCGCTGCTCGGCGCCGCGGCGCCCGGCGGAGCCGGCCGGGGGCGCGGCCGGGGGACGCCGCCTCCAGACGCGCCGTGTCCGACCTGCCCGGGCGGCCGCGCGGGTCCGGGCGGCGCGGCCGCGTTTCCGAACCAGGCGACCGAGGCAGACAACGAGCTGGCGGCGCGATCCGCCGGGCTCCAGGCCGGACGGGGCCGCGGGCGGGGCGCCGCCCGTCCGCCGGTGAAGCTCACGCGCGAACCGGCGCTGGCCGCAGTCGCCGCGGCGAAGTCCGGTGAGCTCGCCTCGCGCGCCGCGGACGTCCTCGCCCGGCTCGAATGGCCGGGAAAGCCGTCTGCCGGGCCGCCCGTCACCCCGCTGACGGCCGAGCAGCAGGCCCGGTTCGACGCCGGCCGGGCGACGTACCAGAACCTGTGCCAGCCGTGTCATCAGGCGGACGGCCGCGGCCTCGAAAAACTGGCGCCGCCGCTCATCGGATCCGAGTTCGCGCTGGCCGCCAACCCGACGATCCCCGCGCGCATCGTGCTGCACGGCAAGGAAGGGGCGGTCGCGCTCATGCCGCCGCTCGGCAGCGTGCTGAGCAATGAGGAGATCGCTGCCGTGCTGACCTACATCCGGCGCGAATGGGGCCACACCGCGGCGCCGATTGCGCCGGCCGACGTCGCGCGCACGCGCCGCGACACTGCCGGACGCGCGCGTCCGTGGACGATCCCCGAGCTCACGCAGCTGCTGCGCGGCGGCCAGTGAGCGCCTAGAACCAGGTCCTCAGGCCCACGGTCATGCGGACGCGGCTCGGATCCTCGCCGACGGCTCGCGCAAAATCGGCGGTGCCGAACGTCTTTCTCGACCACGTCACGCCGATGTACGGCGCGAGCTCCCGCCGGAATTCGTAGCGCACGCGCACGCCTGTTTCGATCGTGCTCAGGCCGGCACCGATCTGCCGCGCCGGATCCGTCTTGCCATGGAGCTCGATCTCGACGAGCGGCTGCGCGATGAGGCGATTGGTCAGCAGCATGTCGTACTCGGCTTCGAGGCGGACCGAGGTGCGTCCTCCGCCTCCCACGTACGCGGTCGCCTGCACGTCGAACCAGTAGGGCGCGAGTCCCTGGATGCCGACGGCGGCCATGGTCCGCGGATCGCCGGGGCGAAAGTCCTGACGCACGCCGGCGACCACATCCCACCATCGCGAGATGCTGTGACCCCAGAGCGCGTGCACTGACGCGTGATCGACGCGCCCCTCGTCGGCGTCCATCTCGCCGCGCAGCCAGACGCGATCGATGTCGCCGCCGATCCACGTGGTGTTGTCGAGGTTCAGTCCGCGGCCCGATCCGCTCTGCCACTCGAGCTGATCGAACAGCACGAAGTAGTTGATGCGGCGATCGTGGACCGCGTGCCCGTCGAGCCCTTGTGGAAAGGCGGCCTCGCGGTCGGCCTCCGTCACCGGCGGGATCGGCTCCTTCGGGAGCGGCTGCTGCGCGGAGGCAGTCGCGGCGAGTGCGCCGCACAGCACCGCGATCGAGAGCGGAACCAGAGCGCGCCGGCTCATTCTTCCACCCGCACTTCACGAAACATTCCCGACTCCATGTGGTAGAGCAGATGACAATGGAACGCCCACCGGCCGAGCGCGTCGGCGCGGACGCGATAGCTGCGCCTCGTGCCGGGTGGCATGTCGATGGTGTGCTTGCGCACTTTGAAGGCCCCCTGCTCGTCCTCGAGGTCGCTCCACATGCCATGAAGGTGAATGGGGTGCGACATCATCGTGTCGTTCACCAGCACGATTCGGACGCGCTCGCCGTACTTCAGATGGACCGGGTGCGCATCGGCGAACTCCACGCCGTCGATCGACCAGGTGAACTTCTCCATGTGCCCGGTGAGGTGCATCTCGATCGTCCGCACCGGCTCCCGGCCGTCCGGGTCATCGAACGCGCTCTGCAGGTCGGCGTAGGTGAGCACGCGCCGGCCGTTGCCGCGAAGGCCGACGCCCGGATCGTCCAGCCGCGGCACCGGATGCATCGCCTGCATGTCGACCAGCGGATTGCCGCGCTCGGTGGGCGGGTGCTGCTGAACGGCCGCCTCCGCCGCCGGCATCGCGTGCCCGGCATGAGGGTCCGGCTGCGGCATGTGGTGCCCGGCGTGTGGATCCGCAGCAGCGGGCGCGGCGGCGCCGTGTCCCATGTCCGCCATCGTCAATTCCTGCCGGGCATCGAGCGGGGGAACCGCCGCACGGAGTCCGGCGCGGACGGCGAGCGTGCCGGCGGCGAAGCCGCTCCGATCCAGCGACTGCGCGAAGATCGTGTACGCGTCCTGATCCGAAGGTTCGACGATGACGTCGTAGGTCTCGGCCGTGGCGATGCGGAACTCGTCCACTTCGACGGGCCGCACCGGCTGGCCGTCGGCCGCGACGACGGTCAACTTGAGGCCGGGAATGCGCACGTCGAAGTAGGTCTGCGCCGATCCGTTGATGAACCGCAGCAGCACCCGCTCGCCGCGCGCGACGAGTCCGGTCCAGTTGGCGTTCGGCGCCGCGCCGTTCATCAGATACGTGTAGGTGCTGCCGGTCACGTCGGCGAGATCCGTGGACTTCATCCGCATCTGGTTCCACATGCGCCTGTCCGCGAGCGCCGCCCCGAGCCCCTGCCGGCGCACGTCGCGCACGAAGTCGCCGACCGTGCGCTGGTTGCGATTGAAGTAGTCGGACTGCTTCTTCAACTTAGCGAGAACGGTCCGCGGATCCGCGTCGGTCCAGTCGGAGAGCAGCACCACGTGCTCGCGGTCGCAGGAGCGGCGCCCGGGCGACGCCGGGTCGATGATCAACGCCCCATACAGACCGCGCTGCTCATCGAAGCCGGAGTGGCTGTGGTACCAGTAGGTGCCGTGCTGCTTCACCGTGAACCGGTAGGTGAAGGTCTCACCTGGACGGATTCCCGCGAAGCTCAGTCCTGGAACGCCGTCCATGCTGGCGGGCAGCAGGATGCCGTGCCAGTGAATCGACGTGTCCTCGTGCGCGAGCGCGTTGTGCACGCGCAGCGTGACGGTGTCCCCTTCGCGCCACCGCAGCGTCGGCGCGGGCAGCGATCCGTTGACGGTATAGGCGATCCGCCCCCGGCCGGTGAAATCCACCGGAGTCTCTCCGATGCGCAGGTCGAACGTGCTGCCGGACAACTCGCGCGCGGCGCCGGTCTGCGCCGACAGCCGCGGCTGCCACACGCCTGCGGCCGCGAGCGCGCCGCCGGCGGCGAGCCCCGTGACGAACGTTCTTCTCGAAATCTCGTGTTCCCGCATGTCTCCCTCTCAACGGCTGAATGGATCACGCACCGCCGGCGGGCGCATTACAGGCGCGCGCACCCGGAGCGCGAGGTCAGGCGAGCGGGACGATCAGATGCGGAGCGGAGGACGCGGACCGGATGAGCCGGGATGCGGCGCGCGGGCCGCCGTCCCGTCGAACAGGGAGTGCCCGAGGTGCGGCCAGAGTGACGACGGCAGCGGCAGCGCGGCCGGGGTGTCGGCGACGGCGCGGCGCGACGTGACCTCTGCCGGCGCCAGCACGCCATGTTCGCCCGTGCAGGAGTTCGCCGGGGTGAATCGCACCGCGTCGGCAGGTGAGGGCATCGACTGGCAGTGAGCGGCGGGTGCGGACGAGGTGTCGCCGACCGGCTGGGCGGCGGTGCGGCACGGCGCCGCGCACAACACATCCGCGCCCGCGCACATCGCGAACAGGAACACGAGCGCCGCCGCCGTCAACCGGTGCCAACGATCCCGCACCGTTCGAGTATAGCCCGTCGCGCGCCCTATACTGATCGGATGCCAGAGGACGCTGCCGACCCGCCCGCCGCGCTGCAGACGCTGCTCGAGAATCATCGCGCGTTCCTGCGGTACCTCGAGCGCAAGGTGGGCGATCGCGGCGCCGCCGAAGACATTCTCCAGGAGGCGTTCACGCGCAATCTCGAGCGCGTCGAGACGCTGCAGGACGAAGCGATCGTGCCGTGGTTCTATCGAACCTTGCGCAACGCCGCGATCGACTATCACCGGCGGCGCGGGGCCGCCGGCCGGGCGATGGAGGCCTTTGCCAGGGAGTTGGAGACCCGGCACGAGCCGGCGCCGGACATGGCCGCGGAGATCTGCGCGTGCGTGACGCGGCTCGCCGCGACGCTGAAGCCCGAATACGCCGACGTGCTGCGCAGCGTCGACGTCGAGGGGCTGCCGGTCAAGACCTTCGCCGAGACCCGTCGGCTGACCGCCAGCAATGCCGGCGTGCGCGTCTTTCGCGCCCGCGAGGCGCTCCGCAAGCGGGTGACGCAGTCCTGCGGCACCTGTGCCGAGCACGGCTGCGTCGATTGCACCTGCCGCGCGCATGTAATGAACTGACCGCTGCTGCGTTTCCCTGGCAGAGAAGCGGAGAATGGAGACGCACATGGAGCGCGACGTCGTCTGCGGCATGGTGGTCGATCCCGCGAAGGCCGCGGGATCGAGCCTGCACGCGGGCAAGACCTACTATTTCTGTTCGAAAGGCTGTCAAGCCAGGTTCGACGCCAATCCGGACCTCTATCTGGGGCCCGGGCGCCCGCCTGCGGCGATGGCCGCGCCGGTGACGCTGCACCGCAAGCATCCGGCTGCGCCAGCCGGGCCGCCGGCGGCGCCGCCTCAGCCCGCGGCGCACGCCGGGCCGGCGCACGGGGCTCCCGCCGCGCAGACGGAATACACCTGTCCCATGCACCCCGAGATCCGCCAGATCGGACCGGGGTCGTGTCCGATCTGCGGCATGGCGCTGGAGCCCGTCGACGCTTCGGTCGACGAGGGGAACCCCGAGCTGGACGACATGACGCGGCGGCTCCGCATCTCGTTTGCGCTGACCCTGCCGATTCTGGCGTTCATGGTGTCGGAGCTGCTGCCCGGAGATCCGCTGCAGACGCTGCTCCCGCACGGCTGGAGGAACTGGATCGAGATGGCATTCGCCGCGCCGGTCGTGCTCTGGGGCGGCCTGCCGTTCTTCGAGCGCGGCTGGGCCTCGATCGTCAGCCGTCACCTGAACATGTTCACGCTGATCGCGCTCGGCGTCGGCGCGGCGTTCGTCTACAGCGTCGTCGGAACGATCGCGCCGGGGGTGTTCCCCGAGGCGTCTCGGATGCACGGGCAGGTGGCGGTCTACTTCGAACCCGCCGCGGTCATCGTCGTCCTCGTGCTGCTCGGACAGGTGCTCGAACTGCGCGCGCGAGGCCGCACCGGCGCCGCGATCCGCAACCTGCTGGGGCTCGCGCCGAAGACGGCGCGCCGGATCGGCGCGGACGGCGCCGAGGCCGACATTCCGCTCGAGCACGTGCATCCGGGCGATCGGCTGCGCGTCCGGCCCGGCGAGCGGATCCCCGTGGACGGCGTCGTCGTCGACGGCCACACCACCGTGGACGAGTCGATGGTGACCGGCGAGCCAATCCCGGTGGAGAAGATCGCCGGATCCCCCGTCACCGGCGGGACGGTGAACGGCACCGGCAGCGTGGTGATGGAGGCGCGCCGCGTCGGCGCGGACACGCTGCTCGCCCAGATCGTCCGCATGGTCGGAGAGGCGCAGCGGTCGCGCGCGCCGATCCAACGGCTGGCCGACACGGTGTCGGCGTGGTTCGTGCCGATCGTCATCGGCGTGGCGCTCGTCACGTTCGTCGTGTGGTCGACGTGGGGACCGGATCCGCGACTGGCGCATGCGCTGGTCAACGCGGTGGCGGTCCTGATCATCGCCTGCCCGTGCGCGCTCGGGCTGGCGACGCCGATGTCGATCATGGTCGGCACGGGCCGAGGAGCGGAAGCGGGCGTGCTGTTCCGCGACGCGGAAGCGCTCGAGGTCCTCGAGAAGGTGACGACCCTCGTCGTCGACAAGACCGGGACGCTGACTGAAGGACGCCCGCGGCTGGTGAACGTGATTCCGGCGCCGGGCGTCGATGCGAACGAGCTGCTGCGGCTTGCCGCGAGCGTGGAGCACGTGAGCGAGCACCCGCTCGCCACGGCAATCGCGGCCGCGGCGCAGGAACGCGGACTGGCGTTCGAAAAGGTCGCCGGGTTCCAGTCGACGACCGGTCAGGGGGTCGCGGGGCATGTCGCCGGCCGGGACGTCTCGGTCGGCAATCTCACCCACCTCGAGACCAGGCGCATCGACCCCGGCGGCTTCGCGCAGCAGGCGGAGCAGCTGCGCACGCAGGGACAGACGGCGATGTTCGTCACCATCGACGGCGCGGCGGCGGGCGTGCTGGCGGTGGCGGATCCGATCAAGAAGGGGGCGGCGGACGCGATCAAGGCGCTGCACGAGGACGGCATCCGGGTGGTGATGCTCACCGGAGACAGCCGGGCGACGGCGGACCACGTCGCGCGCGCCGTGAACATCGACCGCGTCGAAGCGGACGTCCTGCCGGCGCGCAAAGCGGAGGTGGTGCGCGAGCTGCAGCGCGGCGGCGGCCGCATCGCGATGGCGGGCGACGGCATCAACGACGCGCCGGCGCTCGCCCAGGCTGACGTGGGCATCGCGATGGGCACCGGCACGGACGTCGCGATCGAAAGCGCGGGCGTCACGCTCGTCAAAGGAGACCTGGCCGGCATCGTCCGCGCCCGGCGCCTCAGCCGCGCGACGATGACGAACATCCGGCAGAACCTGTTCTTCGCCTTCGTCTACAACGTGATCGGCGTGCCGGTCGCGGCCGGCGTGCTGTATCCCGTGTTCGGGCTCCTCCTCAGCCCGATGATCGCGAGCGCCGCCATGACGTTCAGCTCCGTGTCGGTGATCGGCAACGCGCTGCGCCTGCGGCGCGTGTCGTTGTGACCCCCGGCGTGAATCCCTGATGTGGTACGAGCTGGCGGTATCGGCGGGAGCGCTGCTCGCCGGGATGATCGCCGCGCTCGCCGGGTTCGGCATCGGCAGCGTGCTGACGCCGCTGCTGGCGCTCCGGGTGGACGCCAAGCTGGCGGTGGCGGCGGTGGCGATCCCTCACGTCGCGGGCACCGCGCTGCGCTTCTGGCTGCTGCGGAGCCGCCTCGATCGGCGGATCTTCGTGTGGTTCGGCGCGACGAGCGCCGCCGGCGGCCTGGCCGGGGCGCTGCTGCATGCGTGGGCGTCCAGCCGGGCGCTCGCCATCGTCTTCGGCGGCCTGCTGCTGTTCGTCGGCTGCTCCGAGCTCACCGGATTCATGTCGCGCGTGCGGCTCGGCCGGCGCACGGCGTGGTTCGTCGGCGCGCTGTCGGGTCTGCTGGGCGGCATGGTGGGAAACCAGGGGGGCATCCGTTCGGCTGCGCTGCTGGCGTTCGAGACGGACAAGCGCGCATTCGTCGCGACCGCGACCGCCGTCGGCCTGATCGTGGACGCCGCGCGGCTGCCGGTGTACCTGGCGGGTGAATGGCCGCGGCTGGTGTCGATGGCCTGGCTCATCGGCCTCGCGACCGCCGGCGTGCTGCTCGGCACGGTGGCGGGCATGCGGCTGCTGCCGCGGATTCCGGAGCGGGTGTTCAGGATCGTGGTCGCGCTGCTGCTGCTCGCGCTCGGCGCGTGGATGGTGCTACGACCGGCCTGACCGCTGCAGGTGACGGCGGAACGCGGCGAGGGTCTGCGCGCTGACGTGGTGCTCGATCCCCTCCGCATCCTCTTGCACGACCGCCTCGGGGATGCCGAGCGAGCGCAGGAAGTCGACGACCAGCTCGTGCCGCTCGCGCGACTGGCGGGCGAGCCGCGCGCCGCGGGCGGTGAGGAAGATCGCGCGATACGGCTGGCTCGAGGTGTAGCCGTCGCGCTGCAGCCGCGCCACCGTGCGGATGACCGTGACGTGCGAGACGCCGAGCCGGCGCGCGAGATCCACGGCGCGGGCTTCGCCGGTGCTGGCGGTCAGTTCGGCGATCGCTTCGACGTAGTCTTCCGCCGTTTCGCGTGAGTGCTTGCGCCGCGTCTGCCGCAGGGCGCGGGCCTGCAGTTCCGCGGTGCGGACCGCACCCGATGTCCGTTTCATCGCCGCTCAGCATACCGCACGCCGCCGCCAGCCCGGCCATTTGACACGCGGCGCGCCAGGATGTAGTCTCAGCTACATTCTGAATCCTCTGACACACACAGCCCGCGTCCTCCTGCTTCTCGGTTCGATCGCCGCAGCGCCGGCCGCGGCGCAGACGCCGCCGGCCCCGCCGCCCGCGGAGCGGGCGACGGCGCTCTCCGGCTACATGGAATTCCATTTCAACAAGCCGGAGCTGCGCGACGGGCAGCTCGACTTCCATCGCTTCGTGCTGCTGGTGACGCACCGCTTCAGCGACCGCATCCGGTTCGTCGGCGAGCTCGAGCTGGAACACGCCATCGTCGAGGGGCTGGAGGACGCCGGCGAGCTGGAGCTCGAACAGGCGTACGTCGATTTCATGCTGTCGCGGGCGCTGAACGTCCGCGCCGGGATGATGCTGATGCCGGTGGGGATCATCAACGAGCGCCACGAGCCGCCGATCTACTACGGCGTCGAGCGGCCGTTCGTCGATACCGTCATCGTGCCGACGACCTGGTTCGAGGTGGGTGCCGGGGTGCACGGCGAAGTCGGACGCGGCTGGCGCTATCGCGCATTCGTCACCTCGCCGCTCGACGCCAGCCGGTTCAGCGCGGACGAAGGGATTCGCGGCGGACTGCAGAAGGGGGCCGAGACCAACATCGGCCGTCCGGCGCTCACCGGCCGCCTCGAGTACGCCGGCGTCCGGGGGCTCACCGCCGGTGCCAGCGTCTGGAGCGGCCGCTCGGGATTCGCGTTCCGTCCGCGGTTCGAAGTGCCGGTCACCGTCACCGAGGCGGACGTGCGCTACTCGCGCGATCGCCTCGAGCTGCGCGGCCAGTTCGCGCACGTCGGCATCGACCATGCCGCCGAGCTGAACGATGCGCTCGGCCGCGCGATCGGGATCGATCCGAACATCGCGCGCCGGCTGCGCGGCTTCTACGGTGAAGCGGGATATCGGGTCGTCTCCGGCGCGTCGTTCGGCGACATCGGCCTGTTCGCGCGCTACGAGAATTTCGACACCCAGTTCCGCATGCCGGCCGGCTATCTGCCGCTCAAGAGTCTCGACCGCGACGCCATCGTGACCGGCTTCACCTACTGGCCGGATCCGGACGTCGCCGTGAAGCTCGACTACTCGATCGTGCGCAACCGCAGCGCCGTGCTCAAGGCGCCCGATTCGCTGAACATCGGCCTGGGATGGTGGTTCTGATGCCCCGCGTATTTCTGCATGGCGTTCTGCTCCTGATGGTGTCCTCGCTTGCCGTATCGGCGCGCGCCGGCGCCGGCGCGGCGCCGCAGGACCCGCCGCAGGTGATCGAGATCGACGCCGAGCGGTTCAGCTTCTCCCCGTCGCAGTTCCGCGTCAAAGCCGAGACGCCGGTGGAGTTCCATCTGCGCAGCGAAGACACCGACCACGGCTTCCGGATTCTCGGCACCGACATCAACGTGACGATCCCCAAGCGCGGCAAGGGGACCGCCACCGTGACCTTCGTGCCGCCGAAACCGGGGCGCTATGTCTTCGAGTGCTCGAAGGTGTGTGGAGCAGGGCACGCGTTCATGCGCGGCACCCTGATCGCCGAATGACGCGCCCGCTCGGCGCCATCGCCGTCGCGGCGCTCGTCCTTGCCGCCGCGATCGCCGCCGCGCAATCGCCATCGGGCGGGCCGGGGGCCCCGCTGGCGGGCATCACCGCGGTCGAATTCGAGGAGTTCCGTCTGGGCCTCGACGACTTCACGGAAGTGGAAGCCGCGGAAGAAGGGCTCGGCCCGGCGTTCAACGGCACCAGCTGCGCCGTCTGCCACAACGTGCCCGCCATCGGCGGCGGCGGCCTCATCGCCGAGATCCGCGCCGGCCGGCGGAACGCGCAAGGGGAGTTCGAGACGCTCGACGCCTCGGGCGAGACGTTGTTCCACCTGTTCTCCGTTCCGGGCCACGGCTGTCAGCCGATGGTGCCGGTCGAGGCGAACGTGTTCGCGCGCCGCGTGCCGATCCCGCTCTTCGGCGCCGGACTCGTGGAAGCGATTCCCGACGAGACGCTGCGCGCGCTCGAAGATCCGGCCGATCGCGATCGCGACGGCGTCAGCGGACGCGCCGCGCTCGTCACCGACGTCGCCAGCGGCGAGCGCCGCGTCGGACGGTTCGGGTGGAAGGCACAGCACGCCACGCTCCTCGCGTTCGGCGCGGATGCCTATCGCAACGAGATGGGCATCACCAACGATCTGTTCCCCGCCGAAGTCGCCTACGGCGTCTCCGCGGCGCAGATGCGGCTGTGCGATCGCTTTCCCGACCCCGAGGACATCCGCGATCCGCTGACGCGGCGGCGCGGCATCGACAACTTCGCGAGCTTCATGCGGCTGCTCGCGCCGGTGGCGCGCGGCGGCGTGGACGACGAGGTCCGCGCCGGCGAGCAGGTGTTCACCGCGATCGGCTGCGCCGCCTGCCACGTGCCGGCGTTGCAGACCGGCCCCAGCGCGAATCCGGTCTTTCACCGCAAGGTCGTGCCGCTCTTCTCCGATCTGCTGCTGCACGACATCGGGACCGGCGACGGCATTCGCCAGGGTGTCGCGGCGTCGGACGAAATCCGCACGCCGGCGCTGTGGGGGCTGCGCCTGCGCCGGCCGCTGCTGCACGACGGGTCCGCGGCCACGCCGGAAGACGCGATCCGCCGCCACGGCGGCGAAGCGGAGCTCGCGCGCCGCGGGTTCGAGCGTCTGTCGGACGCCGACCGCGCGGCGCTGCGGGCGTTCCTGCGCTCGCTCTGATCCCGCCTCTACTGAATCGCGACGACGGTGGGGAACGGCCGCACGGTGACGCTGCCATCCCCGGTGAGCCAACCCGTGAGCTTGCGAGGCAGCGTCTTTCTCACGTCACCCCGGCTCGGCGCGATCGCCGCCGCCATGGTGCCGCTGCGCTCCACTCGCGGCCGCGCCGCCCGGCGGCGCGGTTCGACGACGGGCGAGGAAAGCGTCCCGTCCGCCACCACGACGGACGGGACCATCTCCGCGTAGGATTGCGCCGGCAGCGGCGCCTCGGACGAGACGGGTGCGCTGCCGGACGGGGGGAGGATGAGGGGGGCGGCGATCAGCGCCGTCGTGATGACGGCGGCCACGGACTGGCCGAGCAGTTCGCGCTTCTGCGCCTGAGACAACCGCGCAGGTACATCGACTGGCGTCGGGACGATGCTGGTTGCTTCCACGCCGGAGAGTGGTCCAAAGACCGCGCCGCCGGGCACTGGCTACCCGCGTGGTGCGCAACGCATTGACGGACAGGGGGATCGCGCGCGGCCGGCGAATGTGCGGAGAAGGCGCACACCTGCAGCGTTCCTGCTCGCGGTCGAACGAACTTACACGACGAATTTACACGAGCGCGGAATCTGTAACCGGCTTACAGATCCGGGATCCGCTCGATGGCGATGACGCGATCGCGGATCCGCGCATAGACGGACGGCGGCAGGATCTTGCGCGTCTCGAGTTCGTGCTTCACCTTGTACGGCCGGTTGGCGATGATCCGCCTCGCGTAGACCGCCGTGATGCCGGGCAGGCGCTGCAGTTGCGCCGCGGTCGCGGCGTTGAGATCCACGAGGGACGGATCGCGTCCCGGCGAGGACGAACGGGGATTCTGCGCGCAGCCGGTCACGACGAGCAGCACCAGCGCGACGCCGATGAGGGCGAGCCGCTTCACCCGAACAACTTTACCGCCTCCGCGCGCGGCGAACCACAAACCGGGACGCGCGCGGCGACGTCCAATGCCGCATGACGCCGTGGAAACGCTTTCCGATCGTTCTGCTCGCGGCGGCAATCGCCGCCGTCGCCGCGTCGGCTCAGAGCCCGGCGCAGAATGCCACCGACGCCGAGCGCCTCGTTCGGGCCCTCGACATCCGTCCCGGCAGCGTCGTCGGCGAGATTGGCGCCGGCGATGGCGAGCTGACCGTCGCCATGGCGAAAGCGGTCGGGGACTCGGGGAGGGTGTTCAGCAACGAGGTCAACAAGGATCGCGTCAAGACGATCGAACAGGCCGCCGCGAAGGCCGGCCTCCAGCAGGTGACCGTGCTCGAGGGGCACCCGACGCAGACGAACTTCCCGGCGCAGTGCTGCGACGCGATCTTCATGCGCAACGTGTATCACCACTTCGGCGATCCGCCGGCGATGAACGCCAGCCTTCGGGATTCGCTGAAGCCGGGCGGCAGGCTCGCGATCATCGATTTCACGCCGCCGCCCGGCGGCGAAGCGGCCCCCGGGAAGCGCGGCGAGGACGGCCACCACGGCATCAGTGCCGAAACGCTGGCGGCCGAGCTGAAAGCCGCCGGCTTCGAGATCGTGTCGGCCGCGACAGACGCCCGGTCGGTGTTCGTCGTCGCGCGGAAGCCGTCCTGACGCTCGTCCCGGGACGAGGGACCCCGCCGAGCTGCGCCTATTCGAGATTCAGCGCCGTCATGGGCTCGATGCGCAGGGCGCGGCGCGCCGGAAGGTAACTGGCGAGGCCGGCGACCAGGGCGAGACCGAGCACGACCAGCGCGATCGTCGCCGGGTCCAGGGGCGTCACCTCGAACAGCAGCGACTGGATCGCGCGCGTGAGCGGAATCGCGCCGGCAAGTCCGATCGCCAGGCCGATGCCGGCGATCGCCAGCCCGCGGCCCACGATCATCCGCAGGATGTCGCGGGAGCTTGCCCCGAGCGCGACGCGGATGCCGATTTCGCGCGTCCGCTGCGCGACGAAGTAGGCGAGCACGCCGAAGACGCCGATGCTCGCCAGCGTGATGGCGAGCGCCGCGAACGTGCCGAGCAGAATGGTCCGGAAGCGCGGCTCCGAGACCGCCTCGGATGCCAGCTCCGACATCAACTGCACGTCGTTGAGCGACATGCCGGGATCGACGGCCGCGAACGCGCGGCGGATCTGCGGCACGAGCGCGGTTGCCTGGGCCTGTCCTTTGACCACGAAGTACAGCCCGCGCGACCAGGTCGTCATGAACCCCGGCTCGAGCTGTGCGTAGGGGATGCTGACCTCGGGGCGCGCCTCGGCGGCCGGGCCGGCATGTTTGATATCGGCGATCACGCCCACGACGGTGCGCCATTCGCGCAGCCCGTTCTCGCGCACGCGGGCCCCGATGGCATTGCGGCCGCCGAGATACCGCCGGGCGAATCCCTCGTTCACCACCGCGACCGGCTGCGATCCGGTGCGGTCCGCGGCGGTGAATGTCCGCCCCGCCGTCAGCCGTGCGCCCAGTGCCGCGAAGTAGTCGCCGGTGACGCCCCGCATGCCGGCCACCGGGTCGTCGTCTGCCGTACGCGGCGTATAGCCGTCGACCGAGAATCCATTCTCGATGTTCTGCCCGCTGAGCGGCAGCGCAGTGGTGGCGCCGGCGGTGGCGACTCCGGGAATCGCCGCAACCCCGTCGAGAAGCCGATCGGCGGCGGCGGTCATCGCACTCGCGTCCGCATAGCGGCGCGGCGACAGCACCGCCGAGAACGTGAGCTGCCCGTCAGCGTCGAACCCATGGTCGACCGAGGTGAGGCGGACCAGGCTGTGGAGCGTCACGCCGGCGCCGATCAGCAGCACTACCGAGAGCGCCACCTCGCCGACGACAAGCACGACGCGGAACCGCTGACGCCCCCGCCCGGCGCTCACGCTGCGGCCCCCGGCCCGCAGCGCGTCCGCCGGATCGCCCGCGGCCCCCTGCAGCGCGGGGGCGAGACCGAACATCAGCGCGGTCGCGAACGACAACGCCAGCGTCGCCGCAAGCACCCGGCCGTCCAGCACCGCCTCGGAGATGCGCGGGATGTCGGCGGGTCCGAGCGCGACGAGCGCCGAGATTCCCCAACTCGCGAGCGCGAGCGCGCCGCCGGCGCCGAGCGCATACAACACGGCGGTCTCGGCGAGGAACTGACGCACGAGCGGCCAGCGCGCGGCGCCCAGCGCCTGGCGTATCGCCACCTCGCGGTGGCGCGCCGTGGCGCGGGCGAGGAGCAGATTCGTCACGTTCGCGCACGCGATCAGCACGACGAGGCCCACCGCCCCGAGCAGCACGTACAGCGGCATCTTGACGTCGCGGACGGTGAAGTCGTCGAGCGACACGGCACGTGCGGCCATGGCCGCGTTCGTGTCCGGGTACTGCGCCGCCAGCGCCGAGGCAATCGACGCGATCTCCGCGTTCGCCTGTTCGTGCGACACGCCCGGCTTCAGCCGCCCGACGATCTGCATGTAGTGCGAGGCGCGGTTCAGCGGAGGCATGTCCGCCGTCCGCGGCGAGGGGAGCGGCACCCACAGGGCGTAGCGCGGAGACGGGTACTCGAACCCCGCCGGCATCACGCCGGCGATCGTCCACGGCTTGCCGTTGATCGTGACCGTCGAGCCGATCGCCGACGGCTGCCCGCCGAACCGGCGGCGCCACAAGCCGTGCGAAAGGACGACGACGTTTTCCTTGCCGGGCGTGAACTCGTCCGCGGCAAACGTGCGGCCCGCCGCGGGCGCGACGCCGAGCACCTTGAAGAAGTCCGGCGTGACCACTTGTCCGATCACCAGTTCCGGGTCCCCGCTGCCGCTGAACGTGAACCCGGTGCCGATGTGGCCCGCCATCGCCTCGAACGTGCGGGCGCGCGCGCGGTAGTCTTCGAAGTCGAGCGGCGTCGCCCGGATCGTGTTCATCTCCGGGGCGTTCGTGCTCACGTTGAACACCAGCATCAGCCGGTCCTGTTCGGGATACGGCAGCGGACGCAGCAGCACGGCGTTGACGACGCCGAACATCAGCGACGTCACGCCGATGCCGAGCGCCAGCGTCGACGCGGCCGTCAGCGTGAAGCCGGGCGAGCGGAAGAGCGTGCGGGCGGCAAGCCGGAAGTCCTGGATCATGAGGGGCGCTCGAGCAACCGCGGTGCCGCGCCGCCAGGGACCAAACCCGCGGAAAACGGGACGATCCGCGCGGATCCGGGGATCACGGCCGTTCGGCGCCGGTCAGCGGCGTCCCGGCTTCGGACAATCGAATTCCGCGTGCCGCGGCGCGCGCCGACGACCACGCCCACTGGAAATTGAACCCGCCAATCCGGCCGTCCACGTCCAGGATCTCACCCACCAGAAACAGTCCGGGACAGACGCGGGACTCCATCGTCTGCGGGTGGATCTCGTCGAGGCGCACGCCGCCGGCGGTGACCTCCGCGTAGTTGTAGCCGCGTGTGTCGATGACCGGGAGGGGCCATGCGACGAGCGCGTGGACCAGGCGCCGGCGATCGTCGCGGGTGAGCGACGACAGCTGGCCGTCGGCCGGGAGGCCGAGCACGCCGAGCATCGCGCCGGCGAGCTTCTCCGGCAGGTGCGACGAGAGGAAGCCGCGCAGCGTGGCGTGTGGACGGTCGCGCGCCGCGTCGATCCATTCGCGGTCGACCGCATCGAAGGGGGAGCCGGAGCGGAAGTTGACGGTCACCCGCGCGTCGCGCTGCTCCACGCGCGCGCGAGCCCAGTGCCGCGACGCGTTCAGGACGACGGGACCGCTGACCCCGAAGTGGGTGAAGAGCAGCGCCCCCGACAAGCGCGTGGCGATCGCGCCGTCGACCCAGACGGAGAGTTCGACGTCGACCGCGGTGCCGGACAGGGCAGCGTGGATGCCGTGCGGCTCGAGCACCAGCGGCACGAGCGCCGGCGTCTGTGCGACGAGCGAGTGCCCGAGGGTCCGCGCCAGCTCGTAGCCGGCGCCGTCGCTGCCGGTCTTCGGCAGCGACCGGCCCCCGGTGGCCAGCACGACGACCCGCGCGTTGAGCGGGCCGGCGGAGGTCTGCAGCTCGAACCCGCCATTGGCCTTGCGAACCGCCGACACGCGCGCCGCCGGCTGGAGCCGGCCGCCGCGGCGCGCCAGCTCGCGCAGCAGCGCGTCGAGCACGTCCCGCGCGCGGTTGGAATCCGGGAAGAGCTTCCCACCCGGCTCCTCGTGCAGCGGAACGCCGATCTCCTCGAAGAAGCGCACGGTGTCGGCCACCGGCAGGGCGTTCAGCACGCGCCGGACGATGGTGCGCTTCCCGCCCCAGAAGTCCCCGTCGGTGACGACGCTGTTCGTGACGTTGCAGCGCGTGCCGCCGCTGACCAGGATTTTCGCCCCCGGCCGCGGTGAGCCGTCCAGCACCGCGACGCTCAGCCGGGGGGAGTCCCGCCGGGTGAAGATGCCCGCCGCGAGTCCGGCCGCCCCGGCGCCGACCACGGCGACATCACAGCCCAGCTTGAAAAAATCCACCGCAGCAGCGTACACTGCGCCCGTTCCCCGCTAACTGAGCAGGTGTTGGTGTCTGACTACGCCGTGCAGCCTGGTGCGCGCGTCGTCTGGTGCATGAAGCGCCGTACGACGGATGTGCGATGTGTCCTGTTCGCCGCCGGCATGCCGGTCGAGGTACAGGTCGTCCACGGCCGCGACATCGTGGTCACGGAGATGTTCCAGGAAGAATGGATGGCGATGAACTGGGCGCGGGCCTACCGCGAACGGCTCCGCGTCCAGGGCTGGAACGACGTCGCCGACGACTCGGCTACCTGAACACCACCGCCGCCGCTGCCCACAACAGAACGGCGACGACGGAGGCGAGCGTGAGATCCTTCCAAAGCGGGGGCGCCTGATCGATGGTGGGGTCGGGGAACTCGAGGCCGCTCAGCCGCGGTTCGGTTCTCCACCGTTCGATCGTCCACTCGTCGGCTTTCCGCATCGTCCGCCTCCGGTCTGGTTGAACGGGCTGGCAGTTACAAATCCGGCGCCAGACCGGCGCATGACGGATCGTTGACGATCGTGCCCGCCCCGCAGGACCGGCTGGCATGTTTCGATGCGGCTCACGTCGGCGTGTAGTACACTCCCCGACGCCAGCCCTTCGTCCGCACGCGAGGTACGCCGTGTCTCCATTCGCGCGATCCGTCGCCGTCGCCGCCGCCGGTCTGGTTCTTCTGGCCGGGGACGCGGTCCTCACCCGGCAGCAACAAGCCCCGGCGCCGCCACAGCCTCCTCGATTCCGCACGGAGACGAACCTGGTCCGGGTCGACGTCTATGCGACGAAGGACGGCGCGCCCGTGCAGGACCTGAAGGCCGAGGACTTCGAGGTCCTCGAGGACAACGCCCCGCAGAAGATCGACAGCTTCGAGCACATCGTCGTCACCCCCGCGGGACCGACCGACACGCTGGTCGAGCCGTCGTCGGTGCAGCAGGCGAACCAGCTGGCCGCCGATCCGCGCCGGCGCGTGTTCGTCCTCTATCTGGATACCGAGCACGTCGGCTACGAGGGGGCGTTCAGGATCAAGGAGCCGCTGATCGAGCTGATGACGCGCATCATGAGCGCGGACGATCTCGTCGGCATCATGACGCCGACCATGAGCCCGTCGCAGATCACGTTCGGCCGCCGCACGCAGGTGATCGAGGAGGGCTTGCGCCGGAACTGGACGTGGGGCAGACGGGAGTCGATCCTGCTGGACGAGCGGGAGGAGCTGTACGCGCAGTGTTACCCGCCGACCAAGGAAAATGAGCCGTACCCCTCGTATCTGGCGCAGAAGATGATCGATCGGCGCCGGGAGCGGCTGGTGCTCGACAGCCTCCAGGATCTCATCCGCCACATGGGCGCGATCCGCGAAGGGCGGACTGCGGTGATCACGGTCACCGACGGCTGGAAACTGTTCCGGCCCGATCCGTCGATGACGCTCCTGCGCACCGACAGCCAGGGCAACCAGGCGGACCCGATTCCCGGAGGTCCGCCGCCGGTCGGCGTCGGTCCCGCCGGCGGCCTGACCACGCGGGTCAACAACGGCGGCTTCCAGCCGAGCGATCGCACGGAGTGCGAGAAGGAGCGCGCCGAGCTCGCGATGGTGGACAACGAGTTGATGTTCCGGAACCTGTTCGGCGACGCCAACCGCAGCAACGTCAGCTTCTATCCCATCGATCCCCGCGGACTGCCGGCATTCGACACGCCGATGGGGCCGCGCAAGCCGCTCGGCCCGATCGCCGATCACGCGCAGCTGGTGCGGCGGCAGGAATCGCTGCACACGCTCGCGCTCAACACCGACGGACTGGCGCTGCTGAACAGCAACGACCTGCGCATGCAGCTTCGGCGCGTCGCCGCCGATCTGACGTCCTACTATCTGCTCGGCTACTACTCGACCAACAGCAGACTGGACGGCAAGTTCCGCAGCATCAAGGTGCGCTCCAGGCGGCCGGGGATCGAGGTCCGCTCGCGCAACGGGTACCGCGCCGCGACGAAGGAGGAAGTCGACGCCGCCCGCGCCTCGGCCAGCGGGCCGGTCCCCGATACGAAAGCGGCGCTGACGAAGGCGCTTGGCGCCATCGAGATCGACGCGCGGGCCCAGGGGCGGGCGACCAGGCGCGGCGAAGGGGAACCGATGATCTTCCATCGCGGTCCGATGACGGGCAACGTGCTGACGCCCGCGAACGGCCGCGTCTTCCCCCGCAGCTCACGGGTGCGCCTCGAGATGGAAGCGGCGGCCGGCGATCCGGTCTGGAGCGGGGTGCTGCTGGACCGCAACGGCGCCAGGACGGTGGTGCCGGTCGGCGTGAGCGAGCGCACCGATGCCGCCGGACAGCGCTGGCTCACCGCTGACATCACGCTGGCCCCGCTCGGCGCCGGCGATTACGTCGTCGAGCTGACGCGGGCGTCCGGATCGGAGCAGAAGAAAACGCTGGTCGCGATCAGGGTCGATCGCTGAGCCGCCGATCCGTCAGCAACGAGACACGCGGGACACATGCGCTGAGGAGACACCGGCACGCTGGCTACACGACGCCGAATAATCATCGTGACCCTCACCGTGGTTGCGGTGGCCGCTGTGACGTGGGTGCTCTGGCCGTCTGGTCGACCATTCGACCCGGTTGCGTGGAACGACCAGACACAAATGGAGGAAGGCATACGGCTGGCCATGGCTGACCGCATCGTGGCGCGCCGGATGTTGTCGGGCAAGACCCGGCCTGAGGTGGTCGCCATGCTGGGCGAGCCGCCGAAAACGGACTACTTCTCCGACTGGGACCTGGTTTACTGGCTCGGCCCCGAGCGCGGGTTCATCAGCATCGATTCCGAGTGGCTTGTCGTGCGGTTCGACGCAAACAACCGGGTCTTTCAGTATCGCATCGTGCGGGATTGAGGCGGCTCGGCCGTTGTCACGGGTCGGCAGGACAACTTCCGCGTGATCACGGGAGCGTGAAAGTTGGAGCGGGCTACGGGGATCGAACCCGTCTAACTGGCTTGGGAAGCCAGGACATTACCACTATGCTAAGCCCGCGTCTGTTCCGATTTTAGCAGCGTCGCGCGCTGCTCTCAAGGACCTGTCGGCCGAGGCCGGCAGGCGTCACCCCACCGGCGCTCCCGACTGTCCGGTTCGAGAGACGGGGCCGGCTCGCGGCCCCCCTGAGTCACGACCGGATGAACGCGAGCACCTCGTCGCGCTTTTCCTCCATCAGCTTCTGCGTCGTCGCCTCGAGATTGAGCCGGAGCATCGGCTCGGTGTTCGACCCGCGCACGTTGAAGTGCCAGTCGGGGAACTCGGCCGACACGCCGTCGAGCGAATAGACCTTGCCGGCGCTGTACTTGGCCGCCAGGCCGTCGATCTTCGCCGCCGCCTTCCGCATGTCCGCGACCTTGGTGTTGATCTCGCCCGAGATGAAGTACTTCTCGCGCAGCGGCGCCAGCAGCTCGCGCAGCGTCTGCCCCTTGCGCGACATCAGCTCGAGAATCAGCAGCGCCGGAATGAAGCCGTTGTCGGCGTAGAAGTTGTCGCGGAAATAGTAGTGCCCGGTGACCTCGCCGCCGAAGATGGCGTTGTCTTCGCGCATGCGGCGTTTGAAGAAGGCGTGCCCGACGCGGTTCATCAACGCCTCGCTCCCGTACTTCGCGGCGGTGTCCTTGACGGCGTAGCTGGCGCGGACGTCGTAGACGATCTTTGCCCCCGGATGCTTGATCAGGAACGCCTCGGCGAGCAGCGCGGTGACGAAGTCGCCGGCGACGAACTCGCCGTCGCCGTCGAGGAAGAAGCAGCGGTCGGCATCGCCGTCCCAGGCGATCCCGATGTCGGCCTGCTCCGCGATCACCCGCTCGGTGATGTCGCGGCGGTTTTCCTCGATCAGCGGGTTGGCTTCGTGGTTCGGGAAGGTGCCGTCGACGTCGAAGCAGAGCGTGGTCAGCTTGCGCGTCGGGATGTGCCTGAAGAGCAGCGGCGCGACCATGCCGGCGATCCCGCTGCCGGCGTCGAGCACCACGTTGAACGGCTTGACGATCGACACGTCGATGAACGACAGCACGTGCTTCACGTAGTCGTCGACGACGTTCGACTGCGACAGCGTCCCGCGCTTCGCTGCCGGCGCGGGCAGCCGGTTCTGCGCGATCATGTCGCGGATGTCGTTGATCCCCGACTCGCCCGACAGGGGGAACGCCTCCTTCCGCACCATCTTGATGCCGTTGTATTCCTTCGGGTTGTGCGAGGCGGTGATCTGCACGCCCCCGTCGTGTCCATCGCGGGCGACGGCGTAGTAGAGCATGTCCGTGCCCATCAGTCCGTAGTCGACGACGTCGGCTCCCTGCTCGAGGGCCCCTTCGATGAAAGCGGCGGCCATCGAAGGGGAGGACAGGCGCATGTCGCGCGAGACGGCGATGCGGGTCGCGTCGAGATAGGCGACGAAGCCGCGGCCGATCCGCCGCGCCGCATCCTCGTTGACTTCCTGGGGATAGAGGCCGCGGACGTCGTAGGCCTTGAAGATCGCTGGGTTGATGGTCATATGTTCGAGATCCGAGGTTCGAGGTTCGAGGTTCGGTCGTGTGCGCTGTGGATCAGATCCTGCTGAAGTCGGTGATCACCGTTTTGTCTCCGAGCACGGAGGGGGATTCGATGACCGCGCTGCGGCCGACGTGGCAGTTGCGGCCGAGGATCGAGCCGCGCACCACCGCGTCGGGGCCGATCCAGCCGTTCGGCCAGACGATCGATCCGTCCACCGTGGCCCCTTCGTCGACATGCGTCTGCTTGCCGATCACGGCGTAGGGCAGAATCTTCGCGCCCGCCTTGATGACCGCTCCCTCGTCGATGAAGCACGGACCTTCCACGTGCGCCTGCTCGTCGACACGGGCCTCCGGTGAGATCCAGGCGGCCGGGCCGCCGCTGAACGGTGGAGCGGAGTAGCGGCCGTCCATGATGTCGCGGTGCACCTGCAGGTACTTCGCCGGCGTGCCGATGTCGATCCAGTAGCCGTCGTAGACGTAGGCGACGAAGGTCTCGCCGCGCTCGATCAGGGACGGGAAGAAGCTGCGCTCGATCGACCACGCAGTGTCTTTCGGGATGCGGTCGAAGGTGTCCGGCTCGAGAACGTAGATGCCGGCGTTGATCGTATTGCAGGTGATCTCGTCTTCCCCCGGCTTCTCCAGGAAGCGGCGGATGTTGCCGTCCCGATCGGTCTCGACCAGTCCGTAGGCGCGCGGGTTGTCGACCGGCGTCAGCACGATCGTCGCCTTGGCTTTGCGCTCGCGGTGCAGCCGCAGGACCGCCGCGAGATCCACCTGGGTCAGCACGTCGCCGTTGAACACGACGACCGATTCGGTCAGCGAGTCGCCGGCATAGCGGATGGCGCCGCCGGTGCCGAGCGGCATCGGTTCGACGACGTAGCGGATGCGCAGCCCGAGCCCCTGTCCCTCGCCGAAGATCTCCTCGATGCGGCGCGGTTGATAGTTCAGGCTGAGGATGACCTCGTCGATCTCCGCAATCTGTTTCAGTTGATCGATCTGGTAATAGAGAAACGGCCGGTTCAGGATCGGAACGATCGGCTTCGGCGTGTGCACCGTCATCGGGCGCAGCCGCGTCCCTTTGCCTCCGGCGAGCAGGATGGCCTTCATGTCAATCCTTGATTCTATGCTTTTGATAGAATCGCGCCAAGAATGAACCTCCCGAACGCCCTGACCGTCGGCAGGATTTTTCTCGTGCCGCTGCTCGTGGTGGTGCTGCTGACGAAGTTCGAGGGGCGGATGATCCTGGGGATCCCGAAGGAGCTGGTCGGCGCGGCGATCTTTGGCGTCGCCTCCCTCACCGACGTGCTCGACGGCTACCTGGCGCGCCGGCGCAAGCAGATCACCACGCTCGGGCAGCTGATGGACCCGCTGGCCGACAAGCTGCTCATCACCGCCGCGCTGATCTCGCTGGTGCAGCTCGATCTCGCGCCGGCGTGGATGGTCGCGGTGATCCTCGGCCGCGAGTTCGCCGTCACCGTGCTCCGCAGCATCGCGCACGGCAAGGGCATGGTGATCGCCGCGTCGCCGCTCGGCAAGTTCAAGATGGTCGCGGAAGTGATCGCGATTCTCGCCCTGATCCTCGGCCAGGATCAGCTGCAGCAGTTCTACGTGATCGGCATCATCGCGCTGTGGATTGCGATGCTCGCCGCCACGATCTCCGGCATCGACTACTACCGCCGCTTCGCCCAGTCAGGGCTGTAGACAGTTTCAGCGTTCAGCCGCTGAGAACTGAGCGCTCATCTCGTCGCTTTGAACTGAATCAGCGCGAGCATCTCGGCCTGGCGGGGCAGTTCCGTCCTGCCGGGCGGGAACTTGTTCGCATTGAACACGAACGCCAGCAGGTCCGCCGTCTGCTGGCGGCTGAGCGTCGCCGGATTGTCCACCGGCATCGTCGTGCGGACCCGGTCGAGCATCAAGTCGAGCGAGACGCCGTTCCAGTTGCCGTTGAAGGTGGCGCCGGTGAGCGCCGCGGCGCCGTCGACGGCGCCGCCGAGCGTCGTTCCGTGGCAATGGACGCAGCGCGTCATGTACAGAGCCTCGCCGCGCTTCGCCTGTTCCTCCGTATACACGCCGTCCCAGACGGTTCGCGTGCCCGGCTGGCCGGAGAGCGCCGGCGCAAGCGCCGCGACCCAGAGCAGCAGTCCAAATGCCGCCGCACGCGTCATTGCTGCTTCGCGCCGGCAGCATCGCCTGGCAGCGCGAACGCAAGGTACTCGCCGGAGTAGGGCCCGCCGCTGACCGCGACCACGATGTACTGCTTTCCCTTCGCCAGGTACGTCATCGGCGAGCCGCTCTGCGGCGCCGGCATGAACACGGCGCCGACTTCCTTGCCGGTGCCCTTGTCGTAGGCGCGGAGCATCGCGCCGCGCGGGCGATCCGGCAGCGTCGTGAACTGCGACTCGCCGAGCACCACCAGCGTCTTCGTGATCACGAGTCCGACACTCGATCCCTGCCCGGTGCGCGGAATGTTCATTCCCTTGAGCAGCGGATGATTGCGGACGACGTCGGGAGTTTCACCGTGCGGCACGCGCCATTTCACCGCACCCTTGTCCAGATCGATCGCCGCCAGGACGCTGTAGGGCGGCTTGATGATCGAGAGCCCCTGCACCGTCAGCCCGCCGCCGCCCTCGCCGCCGCCACCGCCGCGTCCCGAGGCGGGCGCCGCCGGCGTCGCCGTGCCCGCCTGCGCCGCGCCCGCGGCCTGGCCGCCCGGCTGCCCGCCGCGCGCGCGCTGCGAGACGTCCGCATAGGTCCCCGTCCCCGCCGCTTCGCGCAGCCGGAACGGCTGTCCGACGACGCCGTCCTGATAGGGAAGGTCAGAGAATCCCGGGGGCGGTGGGGCGACCGAGCCCGACTGCACCGACGAGGTGTTGGCGTGAACGAACACGGTGCGCAGCTCGGGATCGTAGCCGCCGCCCGGCCAGTTCGTGCCGCCGTTGATGTGGCCGATGTTGATCGCGCCGAGCAGCCCGCTGGTGTTCCCGACGATCGGCGGCGTATAGACGACGCCGGGCAGCCACTTGTAGCGTTCCAGCTGCTTCTTCGCCTGCGCGCGCAGCTCCGGCGTGAAATCGATCAGATCGTCTTCGGTGACGGTGTTGCGGCCGTACATCAGCGCGGCAGGCGGATGTGGCTGCGTCGGGGCATACCACTCCCCGGGAACGTCTCCCTTCGGCACCGGCTTCTCCTCGATCGGCCAGATCGGCTCGCCGGTCACCCGATCGAAGACATACAGCCACGCCTGCTTGCTCGGCACGGCGACGACCTTGCGCGGCGTTCCGTCGACCGTGACGTCGGCGATGAGCGGCGCCGAGGACATGTCGTCGTTCCAGATCGGGTGATGCACGAACTGGAAATGCCACCTGCGCCTGCCGGTCGCGAGATCGACGCAGACCAGGCTCTCGCCGAACAGGTTGTTGCCCGGCCGCTTGCCGCCGTAGAAGTCCGACGTGGGCGTCTCGACCGGGAGGTAGACGAGGCCCAGCTCCTCGTCGACGCTGATCTGCGTCCAGATGCCGGCATTGCCGTTCACCGCCCACGAGTTGTCCAGCCAGGTCTCGCTGCCGAACTCGCCGGGACGCGGAATCGTGTGGAACGTCCAGAGCAGCTTCCCGGTCCGCGCGTCGTAGGCGCGCGCCAGCCCTTTGGTGTTGTTGTGGGTCGTGACCGTCATGCCTTCCTTCATGGACGAGCCGACCAGCACGACGTTCTTCACCACCACCGGCGTCGAGTGGATGCCGATCTCTCCGGTCTCGAGATCGATCGGTTGACGGTTGCCGAACACCGCGCCGACCTTGAGATCGACGACGCCGTCGGTGCCGAACGTCCTGACCGGCTGGCCGGTCCTGGCGTGCAGCGCAATCATCCGGTAGCCCGGCGTGAAGTAGATGATGCGCTCGTCGCCGCGGCCGTCGGTCCAGTAGGCGAGTCCGCGGCCGGAGAGCTGGCGCGGCGCGTTCGCCCCGCGCGTCCCCTCAGGGTAGCGATGGACCCACAGCAGCTCTCCTGTCGCCGCATCCAGCGAGATCACCGACCGCCGCGTGCCGGCCGTGGTGTACATGATGCCGTTCACGACCAGCGGCGTCCCTTCCAGCTTGTACTCGGGACGGGTGCCGAGGCTGTCGGTCTTGAACCGCCACGCCACCTCGAGATCGTTGAAGTTCTCCGCCGTGATCTGTGCCAGCGGCGAATAGCGCGAGCCGCGCGTGTCGCCCGTGTAGCTGGGCCAGTCTCCCTTCGCCGTGGACGCCACGAAGGACCCCGGTCCGGCCGTCGCCGCGCCGCGCGCCGCCTGGCCCGAGAGCCGCAATCCCGTCCACGCGACGCCGGCGGCCGCGAGCAGGAGCACCATCGACGCCGATCGGACAGCCATTCGGGTCATCGTCCAACTCCTTCGATCATCCGGGGGCGTCGCCCCGCGGTCCCCTGCGCGCCCTCGCTCGAGCGTGCCGCTACACAGGTTCGCGTGTCTCGTGCGCCGGTTCCGGGTTCGGCCGGTAGTCCATTGCGGCGGTCCGTTTCCTGCGCGCCCCCAGCCTGATCAGCCAGACGACCGCCGCCGCCGCGACCATCAGGATCAGCCACCGCAGCACGCCGGTCACGCCGGCGATCGACAGCGCCGGCGCCTCGAACTGCCGCAGCCGATCCCATCGCTCCGCCGTCCAGTGCCAGCCGGTGTGCGCCACGAGCGCCGACAGCATGATCGTGCCGACCCGCTCGGCGACGACGAACCGGAACAGCAGCTGCAGCGCCGGCACCAGCATCGCGAGCACGAAGAGCTGGCCGGCCTCGACGCCCAGGTTGAACGCGAGCAGCGACGTGAGGAGGTGCGAGCCGGCGAACTGCAGCGTCTCCCGCAGCGCGAACGAGAACCCGAACCCGTGGACCAGGCCGAACGCGAACGCGATCAGCCACCGGCGCTGCACGTTGGTCGCGCCGGCGATGTTCTCGAGCGCCATGTAGAGGATCGAGCCCGCGATGGCGGTCTCGACCAGCGGTGCGAACCACAGCGCATCGGGCGCCAGCCCGGACGCCGCGGCGATGAGCGTGATCGAGTGCGCGATGGTGAAAGCGGTGACGATGAGCACGAGCGCGCCGAAGCGGCGGAACGGGATCACCAGGCAGAAGAGGAACAGCAGGTGATCCGTGCCGTCGAGAATGTGCGCGAACCCGAGCTGCACGAACCGCCACGCCGCCTGGTGCCAGCGCGGATCGAGCCGGAGCAGCCCCGGATCGCCGGCGTACTCGAAGGCGCGTTCGGCGCCCGCCGGCGGCTGGTAGCGCAGCACGGTGACGACGCGGACGCCGAGCCGCGCCAGCGCCGGGCGGATCGAGAACGCGCTGCGGTCGGAGCGCACGCCGTACTCGAGCAGCACGTCGAACAGCGCCTGGTTCCAGATCACCGCCGTGTCGGGCCGCAGCGGCGGTCCGGTGACGTGCGCCAGCGCGCGTTCATACGTGACGAACGAGCGGTCGGACGGCAGCGAGACGCGCACGGCGGCGATCCGCGGGACGTCCAGGCGGGTGTTCTCTTCGTAGACCTCGAGGTCGCGCGCAATCCAGAGCATCGCCGCGTCGCGCAGGACCTGATCGCCGCGCGCGATGTCGAGCAGCCCGTCCGGCGTGAGGGGAAACTCGACGTCGCGCATGGCGGCGAGCGGAACGCGGACCAGCACGCGCAGCGTGTGCTGCTGCGGCCGCACGAACGCCTGCACCACGACCGACGCCGGAATGTCGTGCGCCCGCGCCGCGCCCGGCACGCAGAGGAGAAGCGCGACCGCGGCCGCGGCCGCGCCAAGCCGGTCTGTCCACCGCACGGCGCGGAGTATACTGCGCGTCGCGGACTCAGCGGAGAGCTGAAACATGAGCAGATCGGCACCTTCCGGCGTCATGGCGCTCGCCATCGTGTCGGCCTTCGCAGTTCGCGCCGCCGGTCTGCAGACGACCGGCCCTGCCTACGAGGTGGATCCGCTCTGGCCCAGGCCGCTCCCGAATCACTGGCTGCTCGGCTCGGTGACGGGCGTCGCCGTCGACGCCCGCGACCACGTCTGGGTAGTGCATCGCGGCTACGATTCGATGACCGCACGGACGGAGATCGGCGCGGCGACCACCCCCAGGACGGCGGACGAGTGCTGCGTGCCGGCACCGCCGGTGCTGGAATTCGACGCCGCCGGCAACCTCGTCAGTCATTGGGGCGGCCGCGGCGACAACTACGACTGGCCGGTGTCGCCGGGAGGAATCACCGTCGACGCCAGGGGCAACGTGTGGATCGCCGCTGCAGGTCCGCCGGAGATCCCCGGCAGCGCCAACGCCCGTCCGGGGCGCTCCACGACGCCGGCGCCGGCAGCGGGCGCAGCGGCCTCGCAGAACCGCCCCGCGGACGCGCCGGCGCGCCCCGTCGACGCTCACGTGCTGAAGTTCTCGCGCACCGGAGAGTTCCTGCTCCAGATCGGCAAGGCGGGCGCGCCGGGCGGCAACGACAGCACGACGGCGCTCAACCGGCCGGCGGGCATCGCGGTCGATGCGGCCGCCAGCGAAGTCTACGTCGCGGACGGTTTCGTCAACCGTCGCGTCGTCGTGTTCGACGCCGCGACCGGTGCGTACAAGCGGCAGTGGGGGGGATCGGGTGACGGTGAGTTCCGCACCGTCAGCTGCGTCGAGATCGCCAGGGACGGGACGGTGTACGTCTGCGACCGCGGCAACAATCGCGTCCAGGCGTTCGACAGGTCCGGCAAGCCGCTGAAGCAGGGCATTGTCGCCAGGGAGACGCGCGGCACCGGATCGGTGTGGGATCTGGCGCTGTCGGCCGATCCGCAGCAGCGGTTCCTGTTCGTCGCCGACGGCCACGATCAGAAGGTCTTCATCCTGCGCCGCGACACCCTCGAGGTGGTCGGCAGCTTCGGCGGCGGCGGCCGCTATCCGGGAACGTTCTACAGCGTCGGCAGCGTCGCCGTCGACTCGAGGGGCAACGTCTACACCGGCGAGACGCTCGAAGGAAAGCGCGTGCAGAAATTCGTGCCGAAGGGAGGCGGGCGGTGACGCGGGACGTTCTCATCGGCCTTTCCTTCGCCGCCGCGCTCGCCGCGCTCGGACTCGCCGAACGAACCGCCGCCCGGGCGGCGGAAACGCAGGCGAAGCGCGCCGCGATGGCGCCCCGGTTCGAAGTCGATCCGCTGTGGCCGAAGCGGCTGCCCAACAACTGGGTGCTCGGACAGGTCATCGGCGTGACGGTCGACGACCAGGATCACGTCTGGATCGTGCACCGCGACAACCTGCTCGGCGCCAACGAGGCGGCCGCCAGTCAGAACCCGCCGACGGCGTCGTGCTGCGTGAAGGCGCCGCCCGTTCTCGAGTTCGATCCGGCCGGCAACGTGGTCGGTCACTGGGGAGGTCCCGCCGAGGGCTACGACTGGCCGGCGTCGAACCACGGCATCGCGGTGGACCACAAAGGCAACGTGTGGATCGGCGCCAACGAAGGCAACGACGCGCACGTGGTGAAGTTCACCAGAGCCGGCAAGTTCCTGATGCAGATTGGCAAGCCGGGGCAGAACAAGGGCAGCAACGACACGGAGAACTTCGGGCGGCCGGCGAAGATCTTCGTCGACGCCGGAGCGAACGAGGCCTACATCGCCGACGGCTACGGCAACAGGCGCGTCGTGGTGATCGACGCCGACACCGGGAAGTTCAAGCGGTACTGGGGAGCGTACGGCAACAAGCCGGACGATACCAATCCGGGCAATTACGACCCCAAGGCGCCGCCGGCCAGGCAGTTCCGCACGCCGGTGCACTGCGCGGATCTGTCGCACGACGGCTTCGTCTACGTCTGCGATCGCCCGAACGATCGGCTTCAGGTGTTCCGCTCCGACGGAACGTTCGTCAAGGAAAAGTTCATCGCGGCCAACACCCTCGGCGACGGTTCGGTCTGGGACGTCGCATTCTCGAAGGATCCGGAGCAGAAGTACTTGTTCCTGGCGGACGGCAAGAACGAGAAGGTCTACGTCATGCTGCGCGACTCGCTGGAGATTCTCACGTCGTTCGGCGACGGCGGCCGGCAGCCGGGCCAGTTCTTCGGGGTCCACAGCATCGCGCTGGACTCGAAGGGAAACATGTATACGGTCGAGACCTACGAGGGACGGCGGCTGCAGAAGTTCGTGTACAAGGGGCTGGCGCCCGTGACCAGGCTGGATCAGGGGACCGTGTGGCCAGGCAGGTAGGGCACACTCGCGAGCGGCTGGTCGTGACGCTGGCGGCGGCACTCGCGTCCGCCGTGCTGGCGACCGCCGCGCAGGCGCCGACCAACGATCTCCCGAACCCGTACCAGACGATCGCGCATCATTTCACACTGCCCGACGGGCGTGTGTGGGGGGCGACGAGCGCGGTGGACGTCGACCGGGACGGGACGTCGATCTGGGTCGGGGAGCGCTGCGGCGCGAATACGTGCCTCGGCTCGACGCTCGATCCCATTCTCAAGTTCGACGCGTCCGGCAGGCTGCTCGCCAGCTTCGGCGCGGGGACGATGATCTTCCCGCACGGGTTTCACGTGGATCGTGACGGGAACGTCTGGATCACCGACGGGCAGGACAACCGTCCGAGACGCGCGCGCGGCGCGCCGGCGGACTCACCGCTGCTTCCGGCACCGGCGACGCTGATCGGCCACCAGGTCTTCAAGTACAGTCCTCAGGGAAAGCTGTTGATGACGCTCGGCAAGGCGGGCGGCGGGCGCGACGCCGAGTACTTCTATCAGCCCAACGACGTGCTGGTCGCGCCGAACGGCGACATCTTCGTGTCTGAAGGACACTCGTCGGCGGAGGGATCGAACGCGCGGATCCTCAAGTTCGATCGCACCGGCAGGTTCATCAGGAGCTTCGGCAGGTTCGGGAAGGGACCAGGCGAGTTCGATCAGCCGCACGCGCTGGCGATGGACTCGAAGGGACGGCTGTTCGTCGGCGATCGCAGCAACAACCGGATCCAGATCCTCGATCAGGACGGCACCTATCTGGCGGAGTGGACGCAGTTCAGCCGCCCGAGCGGCATCGCCATCGATCGCGACGACAACATCTATGTCGCCGATTCCGAGTCCGGGTCGGTGAACCCGGCGCACGGCGAGTGGAAGCGCGGCATCCGCATCGGCAGCGCGAAGGACGGGTCGATCCGCTGGTTCATTCCGGATCCCTGGCCGACCTGCAAGCCGGATCAGCGGCCCGCTCCAGACGCGCCCTGTGCCAGCAGTACGAGCGGCGCCGAAGGAGTCGCGGTGGACCGCGCCGGGAACGTCTACGGGGCGGAGGTCGGACCGCGCGCCGTGAAGAAATACGTACGAAGCCAGAACCGCCGATGAAGATTGCCGCGTGCGCCATCGCGGCGTGTCTGGCGGCCGGCGCCGTGCTGCCGGCGGCAGCCACGGCGGGTCGCAGCCCCGGCGTGGTGTGGCTGTTCCTCGTCGATGACCTTCACATCGACTTCCGAACGACCGGCGTGGTTCGAACCTGGCTCGCGTCGCTGGTGAGAGATCTGGTCCGGGAGGAGGATGCCTTCGCGGCCCGAACGACCGGGCCGTCGCGCCTCTCGATCGGCTTGCTCGCCGGCAAGGCCGATCTCGAACAGGGTGTCCGACGCATCAGCGGCAGCGCAATCAGGTTCGCCGACGTCCGGCGCATGCCGGAAGCCGCGGGGGAGCTCGCTTACAGGGCGCAGGTCACCATGAAAGCCGCCGCCGCGCTCCTGTCGATTGCGCCGCAGCACGACCCGCGCCCGTGCATCATGCTCTACATCGGCAACGGGTTCGACGTGATCGACGGCGCCGTCGACGAGACCAGCGACTTTCTGAGAGAGGCGTGGCGCCGCGACGTCCGGCTGATCGCGTTGGATCTTGGGACGGTACGGACCGCGCAGATGCCTCCTCCGCCGGCCGGCGATGCGGAATGGATTCGCGTCGTGAACGCCCGCCGCAGCAGCCTGGAGCAGCTCGCGCTGCCGACGCAGGGATTCGTTCTCGCGGGCGACGAGGCGCTTCGGGAAGCGGCGGTGCGGATCTCGAACGCCGTCCGTTGAGCCCGGTCTACGCGGCGGCGGCCTTCTTCCCGAGGATCCGGTCGAACACCGCGACAGCCTTCTTCATCTCGTCCATCGTCCCGAACGAGATGCGGCAGTGCGTCTTCTCGAACGGCGGGAAGTCGCGCGCGACCTTGACCCCCTGCCTGGCGCAGGCGTCGCGGAATTCCTTCACCGGGCGGCCGATGTTGACGAACATGAAGTTGGCCTGCGAGCGGGTGGGCGTCATGCCGCGGTCGGCGAACCACTTCATCGTGAAGTCGCGCACGTCCTTGTTGCGGGCGCGTTCGCTGGCGACGAAGGACTCCTCGCGCTCCGTGGCGGCGATCGCCGCGCGCATCGCGAGGACGTTGAGCGAGCTGGTGCCCGAGCCCGCATCCCATTCGGCCATCTGCTTGATCGTCTCGGGATGCCCCACGGCGTAGCCGATCCGCAGGCCGGCCATGCCGTAGGCCTTCGAGAACGTGCGCGCGACGATCACGCGCGGGTTCTCCACCGCGATCGGAATGTGCGTCGCGTGATCCGGATCGGTGACGTAGTCGTAGTAGGCCTCGTCGACCAGCACTGTCGTGTCCGGCGACTCGCGGTTGACGCGGGCGAGGAACTCGCGGGTCGCACGGGCGCCGACGTACGTGGCGGTGGGGTTGTTCGGATTGCAGTAGAACACCAGCCCCGACCCCTTCGCCGCGGCCGCGAGCGTCCCGAGATCGACCTCGAGGCTGGCGTCGAGCGCAACCGGACGGACGGGATGTCCCATCATCTCGGCGTAGCCGGCGCACTCCTCGTAGGTTGGAATGGTGCCGACCAGCGGCTTGTCCTTCGCCGTGAACAGGTGCGTGCACGAGCGCAGGATCTGCGTCGAGCCGCAGCCGAGCACGATGTTCTCCGGCTTCACGGCGAGGCGTGTCGCCAGGGCGTCGATCAGGTCGCGCGCGCTGCCGGAGTAGCGCCCCGGCGTCGCTCCCGCGGGGCCGAACGCCGCTTTGATGGCGTCGAGGACCGCGGGACCGGGACCGAGCGGGTTCTCGTTGCTCGAGAGACAGATCACGCCGCGCTCGACCGCTTCGAGCGGGGTTTCGAGCGCCGACCAGATGGCGTTCTCCCGCCCGCGCGCACCGACGCAGGCGGCGGCGCCGAGCCCGAGAGTGTGCACGAAGCGGCGTCGTGTCAGCATGGCGGCCCCTTACCTCACGTCTTTCTGGGCGCTCGTCGTCAACGGTTTGAGTACGGCACGGAAGACCTCGACCGCCTTCTTCATCTCGTCGAGCGTACCGATCGAAATCCGGCAGTGGCTCTTTTCGTAGGGCGGGAAGTCGCGGCCGACCATCACTCCGGCCTTCGCACACGCCTCGCGGAAATCCTTCACCGGACCGCCGATGTCGACGAACAGGAAGTTCCCCTGCGAGTCGGCCGGCTTCGCTCCCATGTCCTGCAGCGCCTTCGCCGTGAAGGCGCGGACGGCGGTGTTGCGCCTGCGCTCGTCCTCGAGATGGCGGTTGTCGCCGAGCGCCGCGATCGCCGCGGCGACGCCGAAGACGCTGATGTTGTACGGCATCTTGAAGCGGGCGAGCCGCTTGATCGTGTCGGCGGTGCCGACGGCGTAGCCGATGCGCATCCCGGCCATCCCGTACGCCTTCGAGAAGGTGCGTGCCACGATCACGTTCGGCGTCGACAGCGCCAGCGGGATCGCCGTCGCATACGACGGGTCGGTCACGTACTCGTGGTACGCCTCGTCGATGAGGATCACGGTGTCGGGCGATGCGGCGCGGATCCGTTCAACCATGTCGGCGACCGTCTTGGCGCCGTGCACCGTGGCGGTCGGGTTGTTCGGGTTGTTGAAGAAGACCAGTCCGGCCGGACCGGCCGCTTCGGGACCGCCCCTGGGCGCGGCGGCAATCATCCCTTCGACGTCGAGCCGGAGCGCGGAATCGACGCGCACTTCGGTGAGCGGGAGGTTGTGGCGCTTCGCGTAGTTGGTGCAGTTCTCGAACGTCGGCAGCGCCGTCACGAGGCCGCGCGCGGGACCGACGAACGCGCGTACGGCGTTCTTCAGAATCTCCTGCGATCCGGCGCCGACGACGATGCTCTCGGTCTTGACTTTGTGCCTGGCGGCGATTGCCGCGGCGAGATCCGCGTCCGCAGGCGTGCTGTTGAAAGGGTAGCGGCCCGCCTCGGGGAACTTGCGGAGCATGGCCTCGAGCGCCGCCCTGCCAGGGCCGAGCGGATTCTCGTTGCTGCTGATGCGGATTTCGTCGACCCCGGGGGGAAGCACGGGGCGGGCGCGCTGCCCCTGGGCCTGCGCCTCGGCGAGATGGGCTTCGAGCCCTCGTGCCGAGATCACTGCACCCGAGAAGAGGGCGGCGTCAGCCGTCCCGGCGATGCGAAGGAAACCGCGGCGGGACACGGGCATCTCTACCCTCCAATGGCTGGCGCGTCCGCACGTATCCTAAGGCCAAACCTCCCGGGCGGAAAGTCTATTTCGCGATGGCGGGCTGCGCCGCCTTGATCTCCGCCACCCGCTTCTGCGCGTCGTCGAGATGCTCGCTCTGCTCGAATTCCTTGAGCAGCCGCTCGTAGTAGGGCAGCGCCTCGGCCGGGCGCTGGACCTTGAGGAACGACTCCCCGAGGTACCAGAAGACCGAGTCGCGGCGGGTGTACTCGGGGTCTTCCTTCAACAGCGGCTGGAGACGGTTGATCACTCCGGGGTACCACTTGATGCGGTAGTAGTGGACGGCGACGCCGACGTCCCAGTCGGCCAGGCGGTCCTTCGCGGCGCGGAGCTTCTGCCGTGCTTCGCCGATCAGCGGCTTGTCGGCGAAGCGGGTCACGTAGGTCGTCAGCTCGCGGATCGCGTCGCGCGTCTCCGTCTGGTCCCGCATCGGCGAGCGCATCTGGTTGAAGTACGCCATCGCGAGCTGGTACTGGGCGTAGTGCGCCCGCTCGTGGGTCGGATAGAAGTTCAGGAACTCGCGATACTCGTTGATCGCGAGCACGTACGACTCCGCGGACCGCTCGCCGAGATACGAGTCGCCGATCCCGAGTTTGGCGTCGGCGCGATAGCGGCTGGTCGGATAGCTGTCGACGAGCTGCCGGAAGTACTCGCGCGCGTAGATCCAGCGCTTGCGCCCGAGGTTGTCGGTGCCGCGCTCGAAGAGGAACTTGTCCGGCTCGGTCGTACCCGCGGGGGGCTGCCGCGGGCCGCCGCTCGCGCAGGCAGACGCCAGCGCCGCAAGCAGGATCACGATGGAGAATCTCAACTTCGTCATGGGTGTCATGCGAGCGCCGGTGACTTCGCCAGCCACTCGTACTCGGCCCGGATCCCTTCTTCGAGCGAAACCGTCGGGGCGAATCCCAGGTCGCGGCGCGCCAGGGACGTGTCGGCGTAGGTGTCGCGCATGTCCCCCTTCTGCGCCGGTTCGCGGTTCACGGTCAGCGCACGGCCGTGCACGCGTTCGATGATCTGCAGCACCTGGTTCATCGAGACGCGCGCGCCGCCGCCGATGTTGTAGGCGGTTCCCGGCACGCCGCGCTCGCCGGCCGCGACCGTCGCCGCGACGGCGTCGGCCACGAACGTGAAGTCGCGCGTCTGTTCACCGTCGCCGTAGAGCGTGATCGGCTTGCCGTCCAGCGCGGCGCGGATGAAGCGGTTGAACGCCATGTCGGGGCGCTGCCGCGGCCCGTACACGGTGAAGTAGCGCATCGCCACGGCCGGAACGCCGTAGTTCACGTGGTACAGATAGCCCAACTGCTCGGCCGCCATCTTGGTGACCCCGTAAGGTGATACCGGCTGCGGCAGCGCGTCTTCCTTCATCGGAATCGGCGCGCGGTCGCCGTACACCGACGAGCTCGACGCGTGCACGAACCGGTGGAGCGGGCGGCCGACGCACGCCTCGAGCAGCTTCTGCGTCGCGTCGACGTTGTTGTCGGTATAGGTGCGGAAGTCGCGCCCCCAGCTCTTGCGCACGCCGGCCTGGGCGGCGAGGTGGAAGACGTGCGTCATTCCGTCGAGCAGCGCCGCCAGGTCGGTATCCTGCAGCGCCGCTTCGACGAACCGGAAGCCGGACCGGCGCCGGTTCTCGTCGAGATTGCGCTCCTTGAGCGCACGGCCGTAGTAGTCGGTGAAGGCGTCGACGCCGACCACCGTCGCTCCGCCGTCGAGCAGGGCGGAAGCGAGATGCGAGCCGATGAACCCCGCCGCGCCGGTGACCAGCGCCTTCATGCGAACGCCTCCCGCACGCGCGCCGGCAGCCGGCAGGGGCGCCCCGACGGATCGAGCGAGGCGTGCACGGTGCGTCCGGCGGCGGCGACGGTCTGGTCGGCCGCTTTCACGATCTGGTAACGAAACTCCATCCGAACGGGTGACAGCATCCGCCCTTCCGTCCTCACCTCGATCTCGTCATCGTACCGCGCCGGGCGCAGATACTCGCAATGCGCTTCGATCACCGGCAGGGAGATGCCTTCGGTTTCCATCTCGCGGTAGGTCCAGCCGAGCGATCGCAGCAGATCGGCGCGTCCCACTTCGAACCAGACGAGATAGTTCGCGTAGTAGACAACCCCCATCTTATCGGTTTCGGCGTAGCGAACCCGAAGGGTGGAGACCGACGCCGGCATCACGAGCCGACCGCCGCACGCGCGGCGGCGCGGAGATCGTGAATCGCGCGTACCGGATCCGCGGATCCGAAGATCGCGTTGCCTGCCACCAGGATGTCTGCGCCGGCGGCGACGATCCCCGGCGCGGTGTGGACGTCGATGCCGCCGTCCACCTCGATCGGCGCGCGGCTCCCGGCGCGGCGCAGCAGTTCGCGGACGGCACGCACTTTAGACTCCGACCGCGGGATGAAGGTCTGGCCGCCGAACCCCGGATTCACCGTCATCACGAGGACGTAGTCCACGTCGCCGGCAATCTCCTCCAGCGCGCCCACCGGCGTCGCCGGGTTCAGCGCCACGCCCGCCTTGGCTCCGAGGGATCGGATCAAGTGAACCGTGCGATGCAGGTGGACCGCCGCCTCGGCGTGAACCGTGACGCTGTTCGCGCCCGCGCACACGAACGCGTCGATGTACCGGTCCGGCTCCTCGATCATCAGGTGGACGTCGAGCGGAAGCCGCGAGACCCGCTTCAGCGACTTCACGACCGGCGGGCCGATGGTGATGTTCGGCACGAAGTGTCCGTCCATCACGTCGACATGGATCAGATCCGCGCCGCCCCGCTCCGCGGCGGCGATGGCCTCGCCGAGCGCCGCGAAATCGGCGGAGAGCAGCGACGGGGCAATCTGAAGCGTACCGGCGGGCTGCATGCTCAGCGACTCACCTCGAGCGAGATCGGATCGCTGGGGCCGATCTGAAAGCCCCCCTGGGGACTCTGCCGCAGCACGATGCCGGCGGGCACGCCCGGATACGGATGGTCGCCGACGACCGACACCCGAAAGCCGCGGGAGCGCAGCAGGTCGGCGGCGCGATCGCCGTTCACGCCGATCAGATCGGGCATGACGTAGGTCGCGCCGCGTTCGCCGCGGTTGATCAGGAGCGCCATTTGCGCGCCCGTCGGCGTGCGCTGCTTCGGCGCCGGATTCTGCGCGACGACCGTACCGGCGGTGTAGTCGCCGGAACGGATTTCCGCGATCGACGCCAGCTGCAGCCCGTCCTGCGCCGCGCGGAGCTGCGCGGTGCGTTCCGATTCGCCGACCAGTGCGGGCACCGTGGCGGCCTGCGGTCCGCCGCTGACCCACACCTTCACGCTGCGCTCGCGCCGCGTCGACGCCCCGGGCTGCGGGTCCTGGCTCAGGATCTGTCCGGCGGGCACTTTCGGGTCGGGCCGCCGGGCCTCCTCGACCTTCAGGTTCAAGCCGGCGGACTGAAGGATCGCCGTCGCCTCGGTCACCGTCCTGCCGTCCAACGCCGGCACCACCACGTCGCGCGCCTTGATCGCCAGGCGCATGGCGGCGGCGAAGAACAGCACGTAGGTGAGGAACAGGCCGCCGGCCACGAGCAGCCGTTTACCGGCCCCCCAGACCCGCGTGGAAATCGCCATAAACAGTTAACTTTACCACCCCGTGGTCCGGACCATCCGGACCGCGTAGAACGCCTCCAGCCCGTCCCGGAACGGCAGGGTCTCGAGCGCCCCCTCCCCGTCGAGCAGCGCCGCCAGCACCGGGCTCGCGGCGAACCGGGGCGGAACCTCCCGCCGAAATCCCGGATGGGCCGACAGGAAGCCGCCGACCACCGCCGCGTTCTCGTCCGGCTCGCTCGAGCACGTGGAGTAGACGATGCGGCCGCCCGGACGGACGACCGCCGCGAGCGAGTCGAGCATTTCCCGCTGCCGCTCGGCGAAGACCGCCAGATCCCCCTCGGTCCGCCGCCAGCGGACGTCCGGATCGCGGCGGATGATGCCGAGCCCCGAGCACGGCGCGTCCAGCAGCACCGCATCGAACGCCGCCGGCCCCGCGGGCACGGCGCGGGCGTCTGCCTGGATCACGCGGATGTTGCGGGCGCCGGACTGCGCGACCGTTCGCGCCAGCAGATCGACCCGGCGTCCGCGCACGTCGGCCGCGACGATCGTTCCGCGTCCGCCCATCGCCGCCGCCATCTGCGTCGTCTTCCCCCCGGGCGAGGCGCAGGCGTCGAGAATCGTCTCGCCGCCCGCCGCATCCACGTATTCCCCGACGAGCTGCGAGGCTTCGTCCTGCACGACGAACGCGCCGCCGTGCGCGAGCGGCGTCAGCAGGGGATTGCCGCCGGTGACGACCAGTGCGTTCGGCGCGAACCGGCCGGGCTCCGTGGCGACGCCCGCCTCAGCCAGATCGCGCACCAGCGCCTCCGCGGTCGTTTTCAGCGTGTTCACTCGCAGCGTCAGCGGCGCCGGACTGTTGTCGAACCGGGCCCAGCGCGCGGCGGCATCGAAGCCGTGCCGCTCCAGCCAGCGCGCCGACAGCCAGCGCGGGTGGGAGAGCGACACCGACAGCACGTCGATCGGCGGCGCCTCGGGGATCGGCAGGCGGGCCCGTTCCCGCGACACGCGCCGGAGCAGCGCGTTGACGAACCCGGCGGCGCTCTTCTTGCCCGCCTTCCTCGCGAGGTTCACCGCATCGTCCACCACCGCGGCCGCGGGCACGCGATCCAGGTGCAGGAGCTGAAACATCCCGGTCCGCAGAATGGCGACGATCTCGGGATCGAGCCTGGCGACGGGGCGTCCGGCGAATTGCGCGATGACGTGATCGAAGGCCCCCTGCCACCGGAGCGTGCCGGTGGCGATCTCTCCGGCGAGCGCACGATCGCGCTCGTCGCCGAGCCTGCCGCGTGCGTGCGCCAGCGCGGCGGGCAGGTCCGCGCGTCCCGCGGCGACGGCGAGCACGGTTTCGTACGCCGCGATCCGGGCGGGCGCGATCACGGGTGGAAGCGGTCGCCGGCCGACACGGCGCGCCCGGCGAGGAACTCCCGCGCCGTCATGGTGCGGCGTCCTTCGGGCTGGAGCTCGAGGATCTGCAGCGCCGTCCCGTCGCCGCAGGCGACGACGATCTCGTCCCCCGCCGCCCGAACGATGGTGCCGGGCGCCGATCCGGGGGTCAGGTCTGCAAACGGGCGCTCCGGGGTGCCAGGTCTGGAAACGGGCAGTTCGGGGGTGCCAGGTCTGGAATCGGGCAGTTCCGGGGCCTGACCCCCGAACTGCCCGTTTGTAGACCTGGCACCCCCGAACTGCCCGTTTGCAGACCTGACCCCCGGGGACAGGGACAGAGACAGCGGACGGGTGCGGCGCAGGACGATGCGGTCCGAGCCGAGGCGGGTAGAAGCGAGGGGCCAGGGCTGGAGTCCCCGTACGCGGTTGTGCACGACGGCCGCGGGCTGCGTCCAGTCGATCGTCCCTTCCTCCTTGGTGATCTTCGCGGCGTGCGTCGCGCGCGCGTGATCCTGCGGCGTCTCCACGGCCCGCCCCATCGCCAGATCGTCGACGACGGGGACGAGCAGCCTTGCGCCGAGCACCGCGAGCACGCCCTCCATGTCGCCGCTGGTCGCGTCGGACGGGATCGGGACGGTTGCGACCGCGAACGTCGGGCCGGCGTCGAGCTCCGGCTCGACGCGCATGATCGTCACGCCGGTCTCCGCATCGCCGGCCAGCACCGCGCGCTGAATCGGGGCCGCGCCGCGATAGCGCGGCAGCACGGACGCATGCACGTTGATCATGCCGAGCGGCGGGATCGCGAGCAGGGCATCCGGCAGGATGCGCCCGAACGCCACCACGACGCCGAGATCCGCCTCCACGGCGCGGACGCGATCGAGAAAGGCCGGCTCGCGGATCTTCGCCGGCTGCAGCACGGGGATGCCGTGCGCGGCGGCGACGGCTTTCGTCGGCGTCGGCTGAAGCTGGTGGCCGCGCCCCTTCGGACGATCCGGCTGCGACACCACGGCGACCACCGCATGCCGGGACGCGATCAACGCCTCGAGCGAGGGCACCGCGAACGCCGGCGTCCCGAAAAACACGATGCGGAGCGGCTTCACCACTTGCCCGACTTCTTCAGCTTCTGGATCTTGCGCACGATCAGATCGCGTTTGATGCCGCGCAGCCGGTCGATGAAGACGATGCCGTCGAGGTGATCGATCTCGTGCTGGAACGCCCGCGCCAGCAGGTCCTTGCCTTCGATCGTCTGCTCCTGCCCGTACCGGTCCAGGCCGGTGACGACGACGCGCTGCGGGCGGACGACGGTGGCGTTGAACCCGGGCGCGCTGAGGCAGCCTTCTTCCTCGAGCTGCGTGCCCTCGCGCGTCACGAACGCCGGATTAACCATGACGATCAGCTCGCCGCTCGACCGCCCCAGCGACAGATCGATGACGAATACCCGCAGCGACACCCCGATCTGCGTGGCCGCGAGACCTATGCCCGGCGCCGCGTACATCGTCTCGATCATGTCATCGACGAGACGCTGGAAGTCGTCGTCGAATGAGACGACCTCGGCGGCAGGCGTGTGCAGCGGCCGCTCCCCGTAGCGCAGGATGGGACGAATCATCTTCTACGCGCGCCCGCGGCGGCTCGTCGCGTTCACGGCTGACTGTCGACGGGAGCGAAGCGCGCACGCAGCATGCTGTCGGCGGCGGTCATGGCGCGCCGCAGCGCGGCCACGGAGTCGCCGCCGAAGCGTTCGAGCAGCGCGTCGGCGAGCACGAGCGCCACCATGGCTTCGCCGACGACGGCGGCGGCGGGGACGGCGCATACGTCGCTGCGCTCGATCGCGGCGGGGGACTCCGTCATGGTGGCGAGATCGACCGAACGCAGCGGCTTCATCAGCGTCGAGATCGGCTTCATGTAAGCGGAGACGCGGACGTCCTCGCCGTTGGTGACGCCGCCTTCGAGGCCGCCGGCATTGTTGGTCGGACGGCCGAGCCCGGTGGGGCGGGACGGGTCGCCGGTGACGATCTCGTCGTGCACGCGCGAGCCGGGGCGCGACGCCGCGTCCGGCCCGATGCCGACGCCCACCGCCTTGATCGCCGGAATCGACATCAGCGCCTGCGCGAGGCGTCCGTCGAGTTTGCGGTCCCACTGGACGTAGCTGCCCAGACCGACCGGCACCCCGGTGGCGATGACCTCGAAGGCGCCGCCGATCGTATCGCCGGCCTCACGGGCGCGATCGATCTCGGCGATCATCTGGCGCTCGAGATCCGGATCGACGCAGCGCAGCGGCGCGTCGTCGGGCAGCGCGCTGGCGCGGGCGAAATCGACCGCGCCGCGATCCGCGAGGGTGTGGCTGCCGATGATGAACACGTGGCTGGTGAGGCGGATGCCGGTGTAGGCGAGCAGCTGCCGCGCGAGGGCGCCCGCCGCCACGCGCGCGGCGGTCTCGCGGGCGCTGGCGCGCTCGAGGATGTCGCGCAGATCGTCCCGTTCGTACTTGGCGCCGCCGGCGAGATCCGCGTGACCGGGGCGCGGACGCGTCACCGGCGCGCGGCGCGCACCGCCGGCGTCGACAGGCGCCTCCGCCGTGGTCCGCATCGTGTACTGCCAGTTCACCCAGTCGCGGTTCTCGATCGTCATCGCGATCGGCCCGCCGATGGTCTCGCCGGCGCGGACGCCGGACACGATCTCCGCGCGATCCGATTCGATGGCCATGCGGCGGCCGCGTCCGTAGCCGCCCTGGCGGCGCCGGAGGTCGCGCGCGAGGGCGTCGACGTCGATCGGAAGCCCTGCCGGCAGTCCTTCGAGAATCACCACGAGCGCGCGCCCGTGCGATTCACCGGCAGTGAGAAATCGCAGCATCCGCCAGAAATTGTATACGAAGTTTCTGCGTTCTCCGGCGTGCGCCGCCGGCACATTCCGCGATTCTTCGAACGATTGCCGGCGGTCGTCTTCTTGCAACGCCGCGGCGCATTCACGCAGCCATGCCTCTGGTCGCGGATCGCTTTCTGACCACCGAAGATGACGTCGTCGATCTCGCGACCGGCGAGGCCGTCTGTCTCACGATCGAGCGTGCGGCGCGGACCGCGACGCGCGCGGCGCTCTGCGATCGACTCTTCGCGGTGCGCCATCCGCTGCTGCGGCCGCTCGTCGACTACGGCGCGTGCGCAGACGGCTGGTTCGAAGCGCACGCGAGCCTGCCGGCGCTGCACTGTTCGGGGATCGACGCGCGCACGTCGGCGCTGCACCTGGTGCGGTTCCTGCGCTCGTGCGGGATCGAGCTCGATGCCGCGGCGGCGGCGCGCAACGTGCGGCCGGCGATCGACACGGCATCCGGCGGACACCGCCGGCCGGTCGGCGTCCGCCTGCAGCCGCGGCGAGCCTTCGACACGGTGCGGACGGTGCTGGAAAGCACGGGACCGCCCGGCGTGACCGAGCTGGCGGTCTGCGGATCGGTCGGCACCGGGTTGCGGACGGCACGCGTGCAGATCGCCCGAGCGGCGCGGCTCGCCGGCTATCTGGTCGCCGACAGCCGGTTCGGCGCACTCGACGAACTGCTCGTGCCGGCACGGCACGTGTGCGTGATCGACTGGCTGTCGCGCGAGACGTCGCTGCCGCCGCTGCTCGCGCTGGCGTCGTCTGCGGGGGCACGGCGCCACGTGTGGATTCGTTTCTGCCGCCATCCTGCCGGTGCGGGATCGGTCGGCCTGGAGCCTTTGATGACGCGAGAGCTGACGAGTGCGATCTATCTCGATCCGGAATCCGGTCCGACGGCCGCGGAGGTGCGCGCCGCGATCGACGGCCGCGCCGGACTGCCCGGTGCGCTGATCGAGGCATTGTCGAACCGGCGCGGGACGGAGTGGCGCGCGGTGTCGTGGGTGCACGAGAGCGCGCCCGGGTACGCGGTGAATCCCCGCGTGGCGCCGGCGGTGGCGCGCCCGGCCTCCGGCGGGGTCGCGCGGCTGCAGCGCGCCGTCGAAGCCGCGGACGCGCTGGTGCGCCGCGGACGGCACGCGCGCGCGGCGCGAGTCCTGGAGCGCTGTGCGGGCGCGCTCGCGGCCCGCGGCGCGGAGGCAGAGGCCGCCGGGGCCGGCTGCGCGCTCGGCGAGCTGTATCTCGATCGCGGACGGCCCGCCGACGCGTTCGCCGCATTTCAGCGCGCCCAGGGCTGGGCGAAGGATGGCGCGTTCGCGGCGCGCGCGATGATCGGATCCGGCCGCGCGCTGCTCGAGCAGGGGCGCATCGCCGACGCGGAGGGCCTCTTTCGCACCGCCTGCCTCGCCGATCGTTCGCCACAGGCGAGCGCGCGGCGGTGGCTGGCCGAGGCGTTGATGCTGCGCGGCCGCATCGATGCCGCGGAGGACGCGCTCGGCGAGGCGGATTCCGCCCTTCTCTCGGTGATCGCGCGGCTGCACGGCGATCTCGCCGGCGCCGCGCGGGCCGCGACCCGCGCCATCGCCGCCGCGGGCGAGGACGCCGAGGCCGGGTCTGCCGCCCACCTCGCCATGGCGCAGGTGCAGGCGGCCATGGGATCGCTGGCCGCCGTGCGGGAGCACGCCGCCGCCGCCGAGGCGTTCGCGCGTGCCGCGCGCTCACCGGCGCGCCGGCTGCGCGTGGCCGCCGAGGTACTGGCCTGTCTGGAACAGTGCGGCGTCCGCAACCCGGCGATGCGCGATCGGCTGCTGCGCGCGGCGAAGCGGCTGCCGGTCCTCTCCGGCGCGTGCATCCGCGCCGCGCTTCACGCCGCGACGCTGGAAGACGCGGCGATCGTCTCCGTCGCCCCTCGCTCGACCGATCTGATTCACTGCTTCCGCGCGCTCGTCACGGTGATTCACGATGCGCCCGACGAGCCGGCAGCCCTCCAAGGGATCGCCATCGACCTGCATTCCTCGCTGGACGCCTGTTCCGTGGTCATCCGCTCCGCTGTACTGGGCAGCGTCGTCGCCAGCGCGGGACGCACGTGGAACGGCGAAGAGACCGTGACCCGCGCGGTGCTCGACGGCGCGGGCACGCTGCTGGACGACGGCGCGACCCCGTCGGCGGCGGAGCCAATCCTCGCCGGCGCGTCGATTCTCGGCGCGCTCGCGGTGCGTTGGGTCCGGGGCGCCCGGCCGCCGGTCCCGCGCGTCAGGGACGTCCTGCGAACCGCGGCCGTCGCTGCCGCGCCGCTGCTGCGCACGCTTCACATCGTTCCCAAGGGGCCGGTCGCGCCCGAAGCGAGCTACCCGGACGAGCTGCTCGGGCCGGGACCCTCCGCCGAACGCGTGCGCGACGCGATCCGCCGCGCCGCCATCGCGCCGTATCCGGTGCTGATCGAAGGGGAGAGCGGGAGCGGAAAGGAGCTCGTCGCGCGGGCGATTCACGCCCGCAGCGCCAGGCGTGCCAGGAAGTTGTGCGCCGTGAACTGCGCCGCGCTGGCCGACGACCTGCTCGAAGCGGAGCTGTTCGGCCATGCCCGCGGCGCGTTCACCGGCGCCGTCTCGGAGCGTCCCGGCCTCTTCGAGGAAGCGGATCAGGGGACGCTGTTTCTCGACGAGGCCGCGGAGCTCACGCCACGCGCGCAAGCCAAGCTCCTGCGCGTCCTGCAGGAAGGGGAGATCCGCCGCGTCGGCGAGAACATGGCGCGGCGAATCGATACCCGGGTCGTCGCCGCCACCAACCGCCCGCTGGACGCGGAGGTGCGCGCGGGGCGATTTCGCGCCGACCTCCGCTTCAGGCTCGACGTGATCCGGATTGTGATCCCGCCGCTGCGCGATCGGCCGGACGACGTGCCCTGGCTGGTGGAGCGGATCTGGCGCGAGGCGGCCGCGCGCGTCGGCACCCGCGCGACGCTCGGGCCCGAGGTGGTCGGGGCGCTGGCGCGCTACGACTGGCCCGGCAACGTCCGGGAGCTGCAGAACGTGATTGCGGCGCTCGCCGTCCACGGACCGCGCCGCGGCCGCCTGCCCGCAGCGCTGCTGCCGGTGCACATCGCGGGGGCGACGGTGAAAACGGCGCGAATCGAAGACGCACGCGACGACTTCGAGCGCCGCTTCGTGCGCGCCGCGCTGGCCCGTGCCGGCGGCCGGCGCAGCCGCGCCGCGGCGCAGCTCGGGGTGACGCGGCAGGGGCTGGCGAAGATCATCAAGCGCCTGGGGATCGTAGAATCCTAGCGCGCGATGTCCCGCTACCTGCTGCGCCGTCTCGTCCTGACCATCCCCGTGATTCTCGGGGTCGCGACCCTCGTGTTCGCGCTGATCCACCTCGTGCCCGGCGACCCCGCCCAGGCGATGCTCGGCGAGAGCGCGTCGGCGGAGGAGGTCACGCGGCTGCGGACCAGCCTCGGGCTCGACCGGCCGCTGCTGACCCAGTACGGCTCGTTCCTGTCGGGCGTGGCCCGCGGCGATCTCGGCAAGTCGTTCCGCTCCGGGCAGCCGGTCACGCAGGAGATCGGCCGCCGCCTGGGAGACACCGCGATTCTTGCGCTGTGCGCCATGGCGGTGGCGATCGCGGTGGCCATCCCGCTGGGCATCGTCGCCGCGGTGTTCCGCGGCCGCTTTCCCGATCACGCCGCGATGACGCTGGCGCTCGCCGGCATCAGCATTCCGAGCTTCTGGCTGGGCCCGCTGCTCGCGATTCTGTTCGCGGTGAAGCTCGGATGGCTGCCGGTCTCCGGTTCGGGAACCCCATGGCACCTGATCCTGCCGTCCGTGACGCTCGGTACCGCGCTGGCGGCGATTCTCGCGCGCATGACGCGATCGTCCGTCATCGAAGAACTGCGCGAGCTGTACGTGCTGGCGGCGCGGGCGCGCGGACTGTCGCGCGGGCGCGCCGTGCTGCGCCACGCGTTCCGCAACAGCCTGATCCCGGTCGTCACCATCATCGGCCTGCAGTTCGGCGCGGTGCTCACCGGCACCATCATCACGGAGACGATCTTCGGCTGGCCCGGCATCGGCCGCCTGCTGATCACGGCGATCAATACGCGCGACTATCCTCTGGTGCAGGGCTGCATCCTGTTCATCGCCGCGACCTACGTGGCGATGAACCTGATCACCGACCTCACCTACGGCTTCCTCGATCCCCGGATCAGGTTCGAATGATCAAGGTCGGTCTCTTCATCGTGCTGCTGGCCGTCGCCGCGGCGGCGCTCGGTCCGTCGCTCACGCCGTACGATCCGGCATCGCAGACGCTCGCCGAGCGGCTGGAGCCGCCCAGCCGCCGGCACCCGTTCGGGCTCGACGAGCTCGGGCGCGACATCCTCGCGCGCCTCGTCGCCGGCGCGCGGATCTCGCTGCTCGTCGGTCTGGCGGTCGTGACCGTGTCGTCCCTGATCGGCATGGCGCTCGGGTCTGTCGCCGGATACTTCGGCGGTCTCGTCGACGACGTGATCTCCCGGGCGATCGACATCCTGATGGCGTTCCCCGGCATCCTGCTGGCGATCGCTCTGGTGGCCGTGCTCGGACCAAGTCTCACGAACGTGATCCTCGCGCTGTGCGTGATCGGGTGGGTGGGCTACGCGCGTCTGGTGCGCGGCCAGGCGCTGCGCGCCCGCGAGCTGGAATACGTGCAGGCGGCGCGCGCCCTCGGCGCGAGCCCGGCGCGGGTGGTCGTGCGCCACGTGCTGCCGACCGCGTTTCCATCCGTCATCGTGCAGGCGACCCTCGGGATGGCCGGCGCGATCATCGCCGAGGCGTCTCTCAGCTTTCTCGGCCTGGGGGTGCAGCCGCCGACGCCGAGCTGGGGGACGATGCTGGATGCGGGGCGGTCGCATCTGTTCGATGCGCCGCACTTGACGATCTTTCCCGGCGTCGCGATCGCCACGCTCGTGCTGGGCTTCAATTTCCTGGGAGATGGCTTGCGCGATCGGATCGATCCGAAGAGCCGGCTGTGAGTCCGCCTCCTGACGCCTCCGCCTGACGGCGGAAGCTACCTGCTGTCCGTGTCTGTTTTCGACTGCGGGCGGCTTCCGGCTTTCGCCGGGAGGTGTCTTCGCAGGATCGACTGGGCCAGCGCGTTGGCCGGATCCTTCTCCAGCACTTTCGCTGCCGTCGCCAGCGCGGCGTCCCTGTCGCCGGCGCGCAGTTGCGCGTCCGCGGCGCGTGCGAGCAGCGCCGCATCCTCGTTCTCGGCGGCGCGGAAGAAGTAGACCGCTGCGGCCGCCGGGTCGTTCACTTTCAGTGAGAGATCGCCGAGGCGCGCCGCAAGGATGCTGCGCCGCCGCGGATCCGTGTCCCCTCGCAGCGTCTCGTAGTCGAGCAGGGCCTGCCGCGCCAGCGTGAAGTGACCGAGACGCTCGCCCGCTTCCGCGAGATAGTAGAAGGCCAGCGGATCCACCGGCGCCCGCTGCGTCGCGGCGAGGAGCACGCGCTCCGCCGTTTCCTTCTCCTCGTCCGCGGTCAGGAGCAGCACGCGGCCGAACAACGTCAGCGCCTCGCTGCTGTCGTCGTTTCCAACCGCTCCCTCGAGCGCGCCGAACGCCTTCCTGAGCGCGACACGGTCGTTGCGCCCCTGCGCCACCTCGAGCCAGACCCGTCCCAGCGCCACGTAAGCGTAGGGATCCTCAGGGTGCCGTTCCGCCGTCTGGCCCAGCGTCGTGATCGCGCGTTCCGTCTGGCCGGCGCGCGCGTAGGCGAGTCCGAGCGCCACGGCGCGCGAAGGGTTCGGATCCAGCGCCGCGAGGCTCTCGAGCTGCGTCAGGTGATCGTTGGTGCGGCCAAGCGTTCGATACAGATCCGCAAGCTCCTCGCGGGCGTGCAGCAGCGCCGGCTGCAGCTGGATCGCCTTCTCGAGCGCCTTGCGGGCCGCATCCGGCTGCTGCGCGTCGCGGTAGCACAATCCCAGCAGGTAGTGCGCCTCGGGAAGGCGATCGTCGATCGCCAGCGCGCGCTGGAGCGCCTCGATGGCGGCGGTGAAATGACGCTCGTGGTACCGCGCGAACGCCAGCTTGTAGAGCACGCGCGGCGCGCGGCTGTCCAGGCGGACGAAGGCCTCGAACCGCTCCGCGGCCGAGCGGTAGCGATGCGGGGTGTCGCCCAGGTAGGCGTCCCCGAGTTCCTCGAGCGGCAGGGTCGCCGTCGGATCCAGCTCCGACGCCTTGCGCAGGTCGCGGATGGCGGCGTCGAACTCGCCGCGGCGCCGGTAGGTCTGCCCGCGCTTCAGATACCCCAGCATCGCGTCTTCCCTGAGCGCGATGGCGCCGCTGTACGCTTCGATGGCGGCGACGCTGTTGTCGCGGGCCACGGCCGAATCGCCGTCCGTAATCTTCTGGCGGAAGTTCCGTTCGCGCTCGCTGAGGGTGTAGCCATACCCCCCGGCGGCGCTCAGTCCGAGCAGGACCAGGCCGGCCAGAACCCGTTTCACGCCTCCATGTTAGCAAGGGTGGCCCGGGATGGAACATTCCCCCGGCAGCGGTATCTAAGGGAGCAGGGGGCAGTGCTACTATGGGCGGAGAGCTGTCCGTGAAACCCGTTCGGGCAATAACCTGGACCGACGTCGGCGGCAGGGAAGCCTCCCTGATTCAGCGGTGCGCCGCGCGCGACGAGGACGCCTGCGCCGAGCTCGTCAGCGAGCACCAGCGCATGGTCTACCAGCTCTCGCTGAACCTCCTGAACGACCACAACGAGGCGCTCGACCTCTCACAGGAAGTCTTCCTCCGCGTCTTCCGCACCATCCATACGTTCCGCGGCCATTCCAGCCTGCGGACGTGGATGTACCGCATCGTCGTCAATCAGGCGCGCAACCGGCAGCGGTGGTGGCGCCGCCGGCACCGCGCCCAGCAGGTGTCGCTCGACCAGCACATTCAGGATCACGGCGACCTGCCGGAAACGACCGACCACGGCCCCGATCGCCTGGTCGGCCAGAAGCAGCTCGCGGACCGGATCCGCGTCGCGCTCGACCAGCTGCCGTTCGATCAGAAGACCGCGATCGTGCTCCGCGAAATCGACGGGTTGAGCTACGAAGAGATCGGGTTTTCGCTCGGCATTGCCGTCGGCACGGTGAAGTCGCGGCTCGCGCGCGCCCGCGAGGGGCTGCGCGCCCAATTGAGGGACGTATGACCACACTGACCTGTCCGGCGGTGCGGCAACGCCTCGCCGAGTTTCACGACGACGAGCTGCCGATCCAGACGCGGATTGCGGTGCAGGCGCATCTGAACGCGTGCGACCCCTGCGTGGAGGAGCTGCGCGGCTACTTCAGCGTGTCGTCCGCGCTGCGGCTCGCGGCGGCTCCCGCGCCGGCCGACGACTGGACCGGGCTGCAGCCCGGCGTGATCAGCCGGATGCGCGCCGAGGCGAACGAGGCGTGGCCGGCGCGCGTCGGCCGATTGTTCGACGACATGCACCTGGTGTGGATCGGGCTGGCGTCGACCGCGGCGACCATCCTGTGCGGCGCCGTCGTGCTCAGCCTCCTGCACTTCGCCTCGCCCGAACGCGAAGACTCGCTGCGGTCGATGATCGTGGCGATCTCGGCGATCCCCGGATCGAACCTGAACCCGGCCAGCATGGACGGCCTGATGATCCAGGCTCCCTCCGTGCCGCTGGAAGACGGGATCGTCAAGGCCTCGCTCGAGCGGTCGGGGACGGAAGGGGAGCTGATGCTGGCCTTCGCCGCGGTGATCACCCGCGAAGGAAAGATCTCGGGGATGGAAGCGCTCGGCGCCGATCGCGGCCGCCGGCAGGTGAAGAAGCTGATCGCCGACATCTCGCAGGGGCGCCTCGAGCCGGCGCGCTACGGCACCGATCCGATCGCCGTGAACCTGGTCTGGCTGGTCGAACACATGACCGTCAAGCCGCCGGCCGGTTCGCGCAGCCTCGGCAGCTAGCGGCGGCGCGGAGCCTTGACCGGCGAGGCTCCGCGGACTACCGACGGATCTCAGCCACAGCGGTAGCCACGTTGTTCATCCCGTCGGTCACCCGGATGATGATGTTGCGCGCCGTGTCCGCGTCGTCCACGCCCACCTCGAACTCCTCGCGCCGCGAGTCGGGAATCCCGTCGACCGGATACGCCACGCGCCACCGGCTGGCGTCGAGTGAGTACTCGACCCGCTGAACCGCGGACTGATCGTCGCGCACCAGGAAGCGAACCGTCGCCCGGGCCGCGCTGGTGCGCGTCGCCGACTGAATCTCGATCACCGGCGGCGTGTTGTCGATGTCGAAGCTGACGCTCTCGAACTCGCCGACCAGCGCCGTGGCGGGCGAGTTCGACGGCGAATCGGTGGCGGCGACCTTCACGTAATACGTGCCGTCGGGCACCGACGTCGTATCCCACACCGTGAGCGGATCCCACAGTCCGCGCTTCAACGGCTTCCACGTGGTATCCCCCTCGCGGCGGTAGAAGACGTCGTACTGCAACCGATCGTCGTTGTCGTCTTCCGCCTTCCACACGAAGGTCTGCAGCCCCTTCTGATACACGCGGCGGCCGAGGGCCGGCGTCATCGGAGTCGTGCCGGGCGAGCTCGAGGACTGGTTCGGCTGGGACGGATTCCGGCCGTCCGACGTGTTGTCTTCGAACCCGGCGATCTCCAGCTCGCCGGTCGAGAACGGCCGCTGGAACACCGTGCCGGGGGGATGCACCGTGATGCTCGTCACCGCCGGCCGGAGATTTCTCGGCAGGTAAGCGGTGGTCACGGACGTGAGCACAGGGCCGGTCTCCGCCCGTGCACCGTCGGCAGACGGCTTGGCCGCGGCGAGTCCGCTCTTCAGGGTGGCCTTCCACTGCAGATACCGCGCGTTCGGGCTGGTGATCTTCTCTCCGTTCGCCACGGTGTAGGCCTTCGACCACGGACTCCAGGTCTCGTCGGGCGTAGCGGTGTTTCCCGACCGCGTGAAGATCTCCACCTCGCCGGGCCGCGACGTCGCGCGCCAGCGGATCGCGCCCCAGGTCGCCACCGTGCCGGCGTCCCGGACGTCGGACTCGTAGGTGCCGCTCGCGGCGCGGGTCGAAGCCAGGGCGAACACTTTGCCGGGGTTGCTCGTCGCCGCGATCACGCGGCCGCCCTGATCGCGCACCAGCGCGGTGACCTGGCGCGCCGATGCGCGGGCGAGCAGCGTGGCGCGGGCGGGATCGCCAGAGAGGCGGAAGATCTTTCCCTCCTTGCCGGTGCCGACGAGGATCGAACCGTCGGTCTCGACCAGCAGATCGAACGGCCAGTCGTCGGTGGCCTCCCACACCGTGTCCCACAATCCGTCCGTCCTGATGCGATAGATCGCCCCCTTGGCGCTCCGCGAGCGCGAGGAAGCGGTCGCCGGGCCGGACGAGAGGCTGGCCCCCGCGTCGACGACGCTGATGGCGGTGATCTCGGCCGACACCGTCGGCACCGGCGCGCGCGGCGGCTCCGGCGTCGTCGTCACGGACGGCGCGGCGCGGTCTTCGCCGCCCGGCGATCCGCTGAAGGCGGCGGCGTAGATCGTCCCGTCGGCCGCGACGCGAACCGCGTGGATCTCCTTGAAGGGGGAGTCGACGAGCACGAACGCCCTGGCGTCGCGATCGATGCGGAAGATCCGGCCCGGGGATTCGGTGCCGGCGAGGAGGTTGCCCGCCTTGTCGATCGCGAGCGTGACCACGTTGGTCGTATTCGTCTTGTAGAACAGCGTGCCCTTGCCATCCGGACCGATGCGATAGATGTTCCCCTTCTCACCCGTCGCCGCATACAGCGAGCCGTCCGCGGCCGCGGCGAGCGCCCAGATGTACTTGTCGTCGGGATCGAAGAACGTCTTGGACGTGCCGTCGGCGGCGACCTGATAGATCTTCCCGTCGGGGGACGTTCCGACGTAGAGGCCGCCGTTCGGCGCCGGCGCCAGCGCGTGCACTTCCATCTCCTGCGCGTCGAAGAAGGTCGTCGTGCGGCCGTCGCGGCCGATGCGCAGCACCTGGCCTTCGTTGCCGCTGCCGGCCCACAGGGTGCCGTCGGCCGCCGTGAGCAGGGTCCAGAGGAACGGCGCGGACGTCTCCGCCACCTGCGTGGTGGCGGGACCGAGAAAGACGCGCCCTTCGCTGTCGATGGAGAGGTTCTCGACGTCCCCTTTGAGGAAGTCGCCCTGCGTTGAGACGGTCCAGAACGTCGGCGCGGAAGCGGACAGGAGTACGGACGCGGCCAGGAGCCCGGCCGCCGAGGCTGCGATTGGTTTGCGCATGCGATGCTGTGTGGCGGCTATCTGCGGCTGTCGAGATCGATCGTCAGCACGCGCGTGCCGACGATGGCGGAGTCCATCGGCAGTTCCCATTCGCCGAGCGCGGCGCTGCGGATCGGCGCGAAATTGCCGCCGCTGCGATCCCCTTCGAGAACGGCGAGCACGGACGGGGGGAGCGAGGGCAGCGCTTCGCCGTTGACCACCGCGCCGGGCGTGCCGGTGAGCAGCCGCACGTAAAGACGGTTGTTGCGGTGCGTCGAGTTGAGGACCTTGATCATCTGCGCCACGCTCTGGGGCTGCAGGCTGCGCCGCAGCTCGCGCTGCTCGATCTGATTGAGCTGCTTGCCGTCGGTGACCATCACCGTCAGCTGCCCCGAGGCGTTCGCCGGGATCTCGATCGGAATCGTGGAGATCCGCTCGCCGCCGCGATAGTTCCGGGTGAGCACTTTCAGGGGCACCGTCCGGCCGGCGCGCGGCCGCACGTCGTCGAGCCACACGCGCTCGATCGTCGCGGAGCGCGATTCCTCGGCAGTGGTGATCGTCAGCTCCACGCCCTTCAGCGTCAGCGGCTCGAGATCGTTCGCAAGCAGCATCGTGATCGGACCCGCGACGTAGGCGGACGCGGCGGAAATCGGCTGGTCGCCGGTGAAGATGTCCTCGTACGCGAGGTCGGCGTGCTTGTCGAACGACGCCTTGCCCTTGACCATGACGGTGGCGGCGCCGAACTGCCGCTCGTAGCTGCCGAGCGTGTTGAACAGCGCGACGTAGGTGAGGAGCGGCGTGAAGAGCTGGTCGACGGCCGCCTCGTACTTGAACGTGCGCGTGGTGCCGCGGCTGGATTCGAGCGTGACGGTGAGCGGGACCGTCGCCGGGCCGCTGCCGAGCGCGCCGGCGATCGCCGTGGCGCGATCCTGCTGCACCGTGCCGATCACCTCGCCCAGGGTCGCGATCTTGAACGACGACATCAGGCTGGGGAGAGAGGTGTAGACGGTGGCGCGCGTCATCGGGAACGCCGTCGGACCGAAGTTGAAGAACGGATGGCCGAACGCATAGACGCGCGTGCCGTCGACGTGCGTGACGGTGCCGGTCGCGCCCATCTCGCCGTCGCCGCGGAGCAGGGAGACGCCGACGGGATCGCCGGGACGGAGCGGTTCGGCGGCGGCCGCAGGCGCGGACCCGCCCGAGAATCCGCCCGACAGCACCGGCGCGAAGCCGGCGTCGCGGAACATGGACGTGACGAGATCCGACGTCGCGCCGTTCATGCCGCTCATCACCAGCGGCGTGGCGATCGGCCGGAGGAGCGCCCCCATCTGCGCGCCCGCCGGGGCCGGCAGTCCGAACACCTGCACGTCGGCCGGGCGATCGGCGAAGCTGGCGACGTTGGCATAGGCGGCGCGAATCGACGCCGCGAGCCGCTCGGGACTGACCGGCAGTTCGATGCGCCCCTGCGCCGGAACGGTGCGGCGCGGCGACGGGTCGGCGGTTGCCTCGATCATCTCGCCGATCGGCGTGATGCCGGCGATCGGTTCTTTCGGAAACGCGCCGATCGAGTACGAGACGGCGCCGACGAGGCGGCCGTCGACGTAGACGGGGCTGCCGCTCATGCCGGCGATGACGCCGGTCTGCGCGAGCGGTCCCCCTTCGAGGCGGGCGAGGATCAGGTTGCGCTGCGGCGCCTGCACGTTCTTCAGCACGCCGAGGATGTGGACCTTGAAGTCCTGCATCTCGGATCCCTCGAAGATCGTGCGGCCGACGCCCACCATTCCGGGCTTCACCTCCTCGATCGGCATGAGGGATGTGGTTGCCGGCACTCGCGCCCACCCGAACGCGGCCAGCGCGACGGACAGTACAAAAACCCGGATCTTCATGGTATGCAAACCTTTATAGCACGATTAGACGCCGCCCGGACGGACTTGGCTCTGCCTTCTGTGTTAGGCTCTCCGCAGCGTGCTGACCAATAACGCGCTCCTCGCCGCCGGCCGGACGACGTTTACGTCGTATTGGTGGTGGTACGCCCACGCGACGAGGGGGAAGCGCTAGCGCGCGTTCGAAACGCACCGAGTTCCGGAAGCCCCCTCAGTCATCGCGATTGAGGGGGCTTTTCTTTTTGGGGTCTGCGGGTTCAGGAGGATCTACGGCTCAGATTTGCGTGACCGTCGTGGGAAGGGATGCCGCCGCCATCCGGGCGGCGCGTCAGGCTGCCGAGCCGGACGCCGATCTGGTGGAGCTGCGCCTCGACGCGATGCTCCGGCCGGATCCGGACGCCGCCCTCGCGGGACGGATCAAGCCGGCGATCGTGACCTGCCGTCCGCTGCGCGAGGGCGGCATGTTCGACGGCAGCGAGGACGAGCGGCTCGGAATCCTGCACCGGGCGCACGAGCTTGGCGCCGAGTTCATCGACGTCGAGTGGGATGCCGACGTCGATCCCCTGATTCGGGCGCGCGGCGGCCGCGGCGTGATCGTGTCGCGCCACGACTTCTCCGGCACGCCGCACGACGTCCGCGGAATCCTGGCGCGACTGCGCGGCAAAGGCGGCGAGATCGCGAAGCTTGCCGTCACCACCGAACGGCCGTCAGAGCTTCACGCCCTGCTGGACGCGGCCAACGGCGACGGCTCGTCGATCGTGATCGGGATGGGCGCGGCGGGACTGGCGACGCGTGTGCTCGCCGACCGTTTCGGCTCGCGCTGGACCTACGCCGGTCCGGCGATCGCGCCGGGGCAGATTACCGCCGCCCGGCTGCAGCACGAGTTCCGCTTCCGCCGGATCCGGCGCGACGCCGCGGTCTACATGGTCATCGGCCGCCCGGTGACGGGATCGCTGTCGCCGGCGATGCACAACGCCGGATTCGCCGCGCTGGGTCTCAACGCCGCGTACGTGCCGCTCGACACCCGCGATCTCGAGGGGCTCCGCGAATTCGGCGGTGCGATCGGGCTGCGCGGCGCGAGCGTGACCATTCCCTACAAACGGGACGTGATGCCGCTGCTCGACGACGTCGCGCCCGCCGCGGCCGCCGCCGGGGCAGTGAACACGATCGCCGTGCGCGACGGCGGTGCGGCGCGGCCCGGCCAGGCGAAGTGGGTCGGGAGCAACACCGACGCCGACGGCTTCCTGGAGCCGCTGCGCGCGCGCGTCCCGACGCTGCGCGGACTGCGGACGGTGATCCTCGGCGCCGGCGGCGCGGCGCGCGGCGTCGGCCTCGCGCTCCGTCGGGAAGGCGCCTCCGTCGCGATCGCCGCACGGCGTCCCGAGGCCGCCGCCACGGTGGCCGGTGCGATCGGCGCCGCGTCCTTGGATTGGCCCCCGCCGTCCGGCTCGTGGGACGTGCTCGTCAACGCGACGCCGGTCGGCAGCCGCGGCGTCCCCGGTACGCCGTACACCGGTCCGTTCGACGGCACGCTGGTCTACGACCTCGTGTACGACCCCGATCCGACGGAGTTGATGGCCGCCGCGGCCGCGGGCGGCTGCACCGTGATCGGCGGCCTCGCCATGCTCGTCGCGCAGGCCGAACGGCAGTTCGAAATCTGGACCGGCCAGCGCCCGCCCGCGGGCCTGTTCGAGGATGCCGTGGCGAGCGCAATCAAGGCGCGCTCGACATGATCCGTGTGCTCGGTGTGGTCCGTGTAATCCGTGTAATCCGTGGCGTCGGTGGCGAGAGATCAGCGGCATGAAACAGACGACGTTCGACGAGTTCAAAGAGCTGGCGCGGCGCGGCACGTTCGTGCCGGTGGTCAAGGAGATCATGGCGGATCTGCTGACGCCGGTGTCCGCCTTCCTGAAGATTGCCGAGCACTCCGACTACGCGTTCCTGTTCGAGAGCGTGGAAGGCGGGGAGCAGGTCGCGCGCTACTCGTTCCTCGGCAAGGACCCGTTCCTCGTGCTGCGCGCGCGCGGCGGACGGACGATCGTCGATCGCTCCGGCGTGACGACCGAATCGGACGAGCCGTTCGTGCCGGTGCTGCGCCGCCTGATGGCCGAGTTCCGCGCGCCCTTCGTGCAAGGGCTGCCGCGGTTCACCGGCGGCGCCGTCGGCTTCATCGGCTACGACGCGTCGGTGACGTTCGAGCCGGCGCTCGCCTCGGCATGGGATCGCGCGGCCTGGCGCACGAGCTCCGCCGCTCCACGCGACGGGAACGATCAGGCCGACGATGCCGGGTTCATGCTGTTCGATACGGTGCTGGCCTTCGATCACGTCAAGCACCGCATCCTGATCATTGCCAACGCCCGCGTCACCGCCGACGAGGATCTCGCCGCGCTGTATCAGTTCGCCTGCGCCAAGATCCAGTTCCTCGAGCGGGAGCTCGAGCGAGGTCTCTCGCATTCCGAGCCGGGGCGCCGCAAGGCGCCGGCAGTGGCGTCGAACCAGACGCGCGAAACCTATGAGGCGGGCGTGCGCGCCATCAAGGAACGCATCGCCGCGGGAGACATCTACCAGGCGGTGCTGTCGCACCGCTTCGAAGCCAGAGTCGAAGCCGAACCGCTGACGGTCTACCGCGCGCTCCGCCACGTCAACCCGTCCCCTTACATGTATTTCATCCGCATGGGCAAGTCCGCCATCGTCGGATCCTCGCCGGAGATGCTGGTGCGGGTGGAAGGGCAGCATGTCGAAACGCATCCGATCGCCGGAACCCGTCCGCGCGGCCGCAACGAAGAAGAAGACCTCCGGCTCGCCGACGAACTGAAGCGCAACGAGAAGGAGCGCGCCGAGCACGTGATGCTCGTCGATCTCGGCCGCAACGATCTCGGCCGCGTCTGCGAGTTCGGCACCGTCAAGGTGCCGCAGTACATGGGGCTCGAGCGCTACTCGCACGTCATGCACCTGGTGTCGACGGTCGAAGGGCGGCTCTCGGACGACCGCGACCACCTCGACGCCCTCGTGTCGTGCTTCCCGGCGGGAACGGTGTCGGGCGCGCCGAAAATCCGCGCGATGGAGATCCTCTCGGAGCTCGAGCCGACCCGCCGCGATCTCTACGCGGGAGCGGTCGGCTACATCGACTTCGCCGGCAACCTGGACTTCTGCATCGCCATCCGCACGATCAGCCTGCGCGACGGCGTCGCCCGCGTGCAGGCCGGCGCCGGCATCGTCGCCGACTCGAACCCTGCGGCGGAATACGAAGAGACGTGCGACAAGGCGCGCGCGCTGCTGCAGGCCATCGAGATGGCGGAGACCGAGCTGTGAAGGTCCTGCTCCTGGATAATTACGATTCGTTCACCTATAACCTCGCCCAGTACCTCGGCGAGTTCGGGCATGCGCCGGACGTGCGCCGCAACAACCAGATCTCGCTCGGCGAGGTCGAAGCGATGCAGCCGGACCGCATCGTCATCTCGCCCGGTCCCGGCCGTCCCGAGGACGCCGGCATCAGCGTCGAGGTCATCCGCGTGCTCGGCAGCCGCGTGCCGGTGCTCGGCGTCTGCCTGGGGCATCAGGGAATCGGCTATGCCTTCGGCGGCGAGGTGATCCGCGCGCCGGTGCTCATGCACGGCAAGGTCTCGTCGGTGCAGCACGACGGCACCGGCGTCTTCGCCGGCGTCTCGCAGCCGTTCGTCGCCGGGCGCTACCATTCGCTCATCGTCGCCGATCCGCCGCCGCCGGTCCTGCAGATTTCGGCACGGACGGACGACGGGATCATCATGGGGCTGCGCCACCGCGAGTGGCCGGTGCACGGCGTGCAGTTCCACCCTGAATCGGTGCTCACCGGCGAAGGACGGAAGATCCTCCGCAACTTCCTGGAGACGCGGGGATGACGTTCCCCGCGCTCATCGACAAGCTGCAGCGCCGCGTCGACCTGTCGGCGGACGAGGCGGCCGCCGCCATGGAAACGATCATGGACGGGCGGGCGCAGCCGTCGCAGATCGCCGGGTTCCTGGTCGGCCTGGCGATGAAAGGGGAGCGGCCGGACGAAATCGTGGGCCTGGCGCGGACGATGAGGGCGCGCGCCACGAAACTGAGCCGCACCTACGCGCCGGTGTTCGACACCTGCGGCACCGGCGGCGACGGCGCGCACACGTTCAACGTTTCGACCGTCGCGGCGCTGGTGCTCGCGGCCTGCGGCGTGCGCATCGCCAAGCACGGCAACCGCAGCGCCTCGAGCCGCTGCGGCAGCGCCGACCTGTTCGAAGAGCTCGGCGTCAACGTCGCCGCCCCCGCACCCGTCGTCGAGCGCTGCCTGGAGGAGGCGGGCATTGCCTTCTTCTTCGCGCAGGTGTTCCATCCGTCGATGCGGCACGCGGCGCCGACCCGCAAGGAACTGGGCGTGCGGACGGCGTTCAACCTCCTTGGCCCGCTGACCAATCCTGCCGGCGCGTCGCGGCAGCTGGTCGGGGTGCCGCGGCCGGAGCTGACCGAGCTGGTGGCGCGCTCGCTGGCGCTGCTCGGCGCCGAACGGGCGTGGGTCGTGCACGGCGCCGACGGGCTGGACGAGATCTCGACGACGGGGTACACGAAGGTGTCGGAATGCCGCGACGGCGCGGTCAACACGTTCTATCTGCATCCGGCGGACGTGGGCCTCTCGAAGTCGCCGGCGGCGGAGCTGCGCGGCGGCGATGCGCGGGACAACGCCGCGATCGCGCGTGCGGTGCTGTCCGGCCGGCGCGGTGCGCCGCGCGACATCGTGTTGCTGAACGCCGCCGCCTCGCTGCTCATTGCCGGCAGGGCGGCGACCATTCCCGAGGGACTGGCGGTCGCGGCGGAGGCGATCGACAGCGGCCGCGCCGCCGCGGCGCTCGAACGGCTGATCGCGGTGTCGAACGAGCCGCAGGGAGGCGGGGCGTGACGCAGACCGCGACCGCCGCGCCGGATCTGCTCGCCACCATCGTCGCCGCCGCACGGCGGATGACCGAGGTGCGGCGGGCGGCGACGCCCGAGGCGACGCTCGCCGCATACGCGTCGCGACGCCGTCCCAACGGGGCCAGGTTCGTGCGAGCGCTGCGCGACAGCCACGCGCCCCGTGTGATCGCCGAGTGCAAGCGGCGCTCACCGTCGCGCGGGATCCTGCGCGCGGACTACCGTCCGGAGGAGCATGCCGTCGCCTACGTCGGCGGCGGCGCCGCGGCAATCTCGGTGCTGACCGAGCCGACGTTCTTCGACGGTTCGCTCGACCACCTCGCCGCGATCCGGCAGGTGGTGAGCGCTCCGTTGCTGCGCAAGGACTTCATCGTCGAGCGGTATCAAGTGACCGAGGCGGCGGCGTACGGCGCGGACGCGATCCTGCTGATCGCCGGGGCGCTTTCGCCGGCGGCGCTGCGCGAGCGGCTCGCCGACGCGGCTGAATGGGGGCTGGCGGCGCTCGTCGAGATCCACGATCGGGCCGAGCTCGAGATGGCGAGCGAGGCGGGCGCGGAGGTGATCGGCGTGAACAGCCGCAACCTGCGCACGCTGGCGGTCCAGCCGGAACTGCACGAGGCGCTCGCCTTCCGCCTGCCCGCGCACGTGACGGCGGTGGCAGAGAGCGGGTTGCGCGATGCGGCGGATATCACACGCCTGACACGCGCCGGATACCACGCGTTCCTTGTCGGCGAGCGCCTGATCGCGGAACCGGATCCGGGCGCGGCGCTGCGCGCCCTTCGGGGGAAGCCGTGATCCCGCCGGTCAAGATCTGCGGCATCACCACTCCGCAGGATGCGCTCGCGGCCGTGTCCTGCGGCGCGTCGGCCCTCGGCCTGGTGTTCTGGCCGTCGAGTCCGCGTGCCGTCGATGCGGCGCGGGCGCGGGAGATTCTCGCCGTCGTCCCGGCGCTGGTCAGCGTCATCGGCGTGTTCGTGAATCAGGTGGCCGAGGCGAAGCGGCTCGCCGCGGAGCTGCAGCTCTCGGCGGTGCAGTTTCACGGCGACGAATCCCCCGACGACTGCGTCCGCGCCGGCGTGCGCGTGATCAAGGCGGTCCCGGTGAAGGATGCGTCCGCCATCGATGCCGCGCTGGCGCTGCCCGAGTCGGTGACCGTGCTGCTGGACGCGCACGATCCGATCAAGCGCGGCGGAACCGGCGCCGCGATCGACTGGAGCATCGCGCGGGAAATCGCGCGCCGCCGGCTCACGATCCTGTCCGGCGGACTGACGCCGGAGAACGTGAACGACGCGCTCGCGATGGTGCGGCCGTGGGCGATCGACGTCTCGTCCGGCGTCGAGGAGGCGCCGGGCAGGAAGGATATTCAGAAGATGCTGATGCTCTTCGCCACGATGAGCCAGCGGCCGGAGCTGAAACGGTGACGCAGGGGCTTCTCGGACAGCACGGCGGCCCGATCTTCGGCCGCCGCGATCCCGATGCGCGCGGCTATTACGGGCCGTACGGGGGACGGTTCGTGCCGGAGACGCTGGTCGCGCCGATCGAAGAGCTGACCGAGGCGTATTTCAAGGTGCGCGAGGACGGCGCGTTCCGCGACGAGCTGGGACGGCTGCTGCGCGACTACGTCGGCCGCCCGACCCCGCTCTACGAAGCCCGGCGGCTCACCGAGTCCGCCGGCGGCGCGCGCATCGTCCTCAAGCGCGAGGATCTGGCGCACACCGGCGCGCACAAGATCAACAACGCCCTCGGACAGGCGCTGCTCGCGCAGCGCATGGGCAAGCGCCGCATCGTCGCCGAAACCGGTGCGGGGCAGCACGGCGTCGCGACGGCGACGGTCTGCGCCCTGCTGGGCCTCGAGTGCCACGTCTACATGGGATCGGAGGACATGGCGCGGCAGTCGCTCAACGTGTTCCGGATGCGGCTGCTGGGGGCCGAGGTGATCGAGGTGAACGCGGGATCGCGGACGCTGAAGGACGCGATCAACGAGGCGATGCGCGACTGGGTCACCAACGTGACCGGCACCTATTACCTGCTGGGCTCGGTGCTCGGTCCCCATCCCTATCCGCTGATGGTGCGCGAGTTCCAATCGATCATCGGGCGCGAGGCGCGCGCGCAGTGCCTCGATCAGCTCGGCCGGCTTCCCGACGCGATCGTCGCCTGCGTGGGCGGCGGCAGCAACGCGATGGGCATCTTCGACGCGTTCATTCCCGACCCGGGCGTCCGGCTCGTCGGCGTCGAGGCCGGCGGCCGCGGGATCGCGCCCGGCCAGCATGCCGCACGGTTCGCCGGCGGCGCCGCCGGGGTGCTGCAGGGCACGCGCAGCTTCGTGCTCCAGGACGCCGACGGCAACGTCGAGCTGACGCATTCGATTTCGGCGGGGCTGGACTATGCGTCCGTCGGCCCGGAGCACGCGTGGCTGCGCGACCAGGGGCGCGCCGAATACACCTGGGTGGACGATGCCGATGCGCTCGCGGCGTTCCAGCGGCTCGGACGGGAAGAGGGGATCCTGCCGGCGCTGGAATCGTCGCACGCGATCGCGCACGCCTGCCGGCTCGCGCCCGAACTGCCGCGCGACGCCGTGCTGCTGGTGAACCTCTCCGGCCGCGGCGACAAGGACGTGCTCAGCGTGCAGAAGGTGCTGGAGGGCGGGCGCTGATGTCCACCATTGCGGCAGCGTTCGAGCGCCTCCGCGACAACGGCGGCCCTGGTCTGGTGGCCTATGTCACCGCCGGAGATCCGGACCTGGCGCGAACCGCCGAGATTCTCGTCGCGATCGCCGACAACGGCGCGAACGTGCTCGAAGTCGGCGTCCCGTTCTCGGATCCGCTGGCCGACGGCCCGGTGATCCAGCGGGCGTCGGAGCGCGCGCTGGCGAGCGGCACCACGCTGAAGCGCACGCTGCTGATGATTGGCCAGCATCGGCGGCGCATCGAGGCGCCGATCGTCCTCTTCACCTACGCGAATCCGGTCCTGCGGATGGGCGAGGAGGCGTTCGTCGACGCCGCCGGGACCGCGGGGGTCGACGGCGTGCTGATGCTGGATCTGCCGGTCGAAGAGGCGGGCCCGTTCCGCGATCGCCTGGTCGGCGCCGGGATCGATCCGATCTTCCTGCTGAGCCCGACGACCGCCGAGGCGCGGATCAAGGCGTCGGCGGCGATGGGGGCCGGCTTCCTCTATGTCATTTCGCGGCTGGGCGTGACGGGCGTGCGCGATCGGCTCGCGGCGGACGCCGAGCCGCTGGTGCGCCGCATCCGCGCGCACTCGCCGCTGCCGCTGGCGCTCGGCTTCGGCATCTCGACCCCGGAGCAGGTCGCGCAGGTCGGGCAGTGGGCGGATGCCGCGGTCGTCGGGAGCGCGCTGGTCGACGTCATCGCGCGGCACGGCGCGTCCGCGTCGGTGGCGGCAAAGGCCGGAGAGTACGTGCGCTGGCTGAAAGGGCAGGCATGAAGCCGGAGATTGACGATCTGCGCAAGCGGATCGACCTGCTGGACGAGTCGCTCGTCCGGCTGCTGAACGCACGGGCGGCGTGCGCGCTGGAGATCGGACGGGTGAAACGCGAGATGGGGGTGCCGATCTACCAGCCGGAGCGGGAGAGCGAGGTGCTGCGCAACGTCCAGGCGGTCAATCACGGGCCGCTGGATCAGGAAGCGATCAAGCGGCTGTTCGAACGGATCATCGACGAGGCGCGGCACCTGGAACGGATCGCGGACGAAATACAATCCAAGGAAAAAGGCTAGGCATATGGTGGTAGTCATGCGGGAGCGGGCGACCGATGCCCAGGTGCAGGGTGTGATCGCCAAGCTGATAGAGATGGGGTTCGACGTGCACCGCTCGACGGGAGCGCTGCGCACCGTGCTCGGCGCGGTGGGCGGGTCGCGTCAGTTCGACACCGCGCTGCTCGAGGTGCTGGAAGGCGTGCAGGAGGTGCATCGCATCACCGAGCCGTACAAGCTCGCGAGCCGCGCCTTCAAGCCCGACAACACCGTGATCGTCATCGACGATCTGCGGATCGGCGGGGACGAAGTGGTCGTCATGGCGGGGCCGTGCTCCGCCGAGAGCGAAGAGCAGGTCGAGGCGAGCGCCGCGGCGGTGAAGCGGGCGGGGGCGAAGGTGCTTCGCGGGGGCGCGTTCAAGCCGCGGAGCAGTCCCTACAGCTTCCAGGGGCTCGGGGAGGAAGGGCTGCGGCTGCTCAAGTCGGCCGCCGATCGTCACAACCTCAAGCTGATCACCGAGGTCATGGACATCAGCCAGCTCGAACTGATCGAGCGGTATGCCGACATCCTCCAGGTCGGCGCGCGCAACATGCAGAATTTCACGCTGCTGCGCGAGCTGGGGCATTCGAAGAAGCCGGTGATGCTGAAGCGCGGCATCTCGGCGACGATCGAGGAGTGGCTGCTCTCGGCGGAATACATCCTCGCCGGCGGCAACATGAACGTGATGCTCTGCGAGCGCGGCATCCGCACGTTCGAGAGCTACACCCGCAACACGCTGGACATCTCGGCGATCCCGGTGGTGCAGAAGCTGAGCCACCTGCCGATCATCGTGGACCCGAGCCACGGGACTGGCAAGCGCGACAAGGTGGCGCCGATGGCGCGGGCGGCGGTCGCGGCCGGCGCCGACGGGCTGATCATCGAGGTCCACTGCGACCCCGATCACGCGCTGAGCGACGGCGCGCAGTCGATGTTCCCGGCCCAGTTCGATCGCCTGATGGCGGAGCTGCGCATCATCGCGCCGGCGATCGGCCGCAGCATCTGCCTCGAGCCGGTGGCGCGGCGCGGATGGGGGGTGTGAGTGCGCAGTGCGCGGTGCTGAGTGATTGACGGTCCGTTCGGGCGCGTCGCCGTCGTCGGGTTCGGGCTGGTTGGCGCGTCCGTGGCCCGCGCGGCGGCGAAGCGATGGCCGCGGATCGCGATCGTCGCGCTCGACAAAGGGGATTCGCTGTCGCGGATCACCGGCGCCGATCTCGTCGTCCTGGCCGCGCCGGTGCTGGCGAGCATCGAGGCGCTGACCGCGCTGCCGCCGCATCTGTCCCCGGGCGCCGTGGTCACGGACGTCTGCAGCACCAAGCGGCTGATCGCCGCGGCGGCGGATGCGTTCCCGTCGTTGACCTTCATCGGCGGCCATCCCATGGCCGGCGACGTCCGCAGCGGCGCCGCCCACGCCCGCGCTGATCTGTTCGAAGGCCGTCCGTGGATTCTCACGCCCGGCCCGAACCACACGGCGGAGCTGCAGCGGCTCGAGGCCTTCGTCGGCGGCCTCGGCGGCGTCCCCCACATCATGACCCCCGAGCTGCACGACCGCTTCGTCGGCGCCGTCAGCCACCTGCCGCAGCTGACCGCGAGCGCCCTGATGCACGTCGTCGGCAAGCTGGCGGGGGACGCGGGCCTCGAGATCGCCGGCCGCGGGCTCCACGACACCACGCGGCTCGCCGGCAGCTCGCCGGCGCTGTGGAGGGACATCACGATGACCAACCCGGACGTGCTGCGCGCCGCGCTCGACGTGCTGATCGGCACGCTGACGGAGATGCGCGATACGCTCGATACCGGCACCGCCGTCGAAGAGGTGTTCACGTCCGCCTGCCGCTGGCGCGATACCCTGGACCGCGGCCACTGAGAAAAGGGGACAGTCCCCGTTTTTCCGGGTACCAGCGTTGACGGAATCAGGCGGGCGCGGGAGCGGCGGTGACAACGCGACGCCCGGCGTGAATGAGACGGTCCTCGTTCGGCCCGGGGCACGCAGGAAAAGGTGACAGTCACCGTTTTGTGGAGCCGGGAGTTGACGGGATCCGCGGCAAACGCGGAACGCCAGGGCTGGTGGGGAAACTGCAGGGGACGGTGCACGTGACGCGACGGGCGGTCAGGACGTACCTCGAGATGCGCGATCGGTCCCAACTGAACGCCGCGGAGCCGCCTGCCGGGGACGTGGCGGTCGAACGCCAGGCCGCGTGTCCGCCGGACCTCTACCGCCGCCTCTACGCCGACGTCGGCCGCGAGTATCACTGGATCGATCGTCTCGGCTGGACGGACGACGAGATCGCCGCGCATCTCGCGGACCCGCGGCTGGAGCTGTGGGTGCTGCGCGAACGCCAGGAGCCCGCCGGCTACTTCGAGCTGCGGCGGCATGAGGACGATGCCGTCGAAGTGGCGTACTTCGGCCTCCTGCCGCACGCGGTGGGGCGCGGTCTGGGCAAGTTCCTGCTCACCCGCGCGGTCGAACGTGCCTGGGACCTCGGCGCCACGCGCGTGTGGCTGCACACGTCATCGCTCGACCACTCCGTCGCGCTGCCCAACTACCTCGCGCGCGGCTTCTCGATCTGGAAGCAGGAAACCTACAGTTACTGAACGACCGTCAGCCGGAAGCGGCCGCCCAGCGTCACCACAGCCTGCCGCGTTCCGCCGCCGCTCTTCGCCGGCACGTTGAACACCAGATCGCCGTCTCCGCGCATGATCTGGTGCATCCGCGGCGACTGCCAGGCGATCCAGGTGTCGCCGGACTCGGCGCTCCAGGCGCAGCCCATGAACGGATCGCTGAGCACCCATAAGTGCACCCGGCCGCCGGCGTCGCTCACGGTCAGCGCACCGGCGCTGGACGTGCCCGAATACGTTGCGCCCGGCGGCAGGCCATCCTTCGCCGGACTCGCGGTGATCTGGCAGTCGCCCCATTGAGTGATCCGCACGTTCTGTCCGGCCGTGGGAGCCGACCAGCGGATCTCGATCACGCCGAGGCGGCTCGCCGCATACTGCGCCTGCGGGTTGAAATCGGCGTCATAGGCCAGCGTTGCCGCTCCGGTGCCGCTCGCCTGGCGCAGGCGGAGCCACGGCGCCGTGGACGTTGCCGTCCACGCGCACCCGGACGCGGTCTCGATGGAGATCTCCGCCGTCCACGGCTCCCGCGGGATCACCATCTCGACGGGCGACACCGCGTACGAGCACGACTGCGGGCTGGCGGGAGCGACTGGCGCTGCGGGCGTCGGCGCGGACGGCGCCGGTGAGTCCTTCCCGGTGCAGCCGGCGGCGATCATGACGGTCAGCGCGAGGGCAGCGATCCCCGGCCCGGACGTCTTCATGACCGTTTCCTGTGATAGACCTGTTCCATGGCCGCCGCTCCGCTCTGGATGCCCTCGCGCGACCGCATCCAGTCCGCCCACCTGACGCGCTTCGGCGGGGGCACCGCGTATCCCGAGCTGTACGAATGGAGCATAACCAGGCCGGGCGAATTCTGGGAGCGCATATGGAATTACGCCGGTGTGATCGGCGTCCGCGGCGAGCGGATCGCGATCGACCTCGATCGCATGCCCGGAGCGACGTTCTTCCCCGACGCGCGGATCAACTTCACCGAAAACGTGCTGCGCGAAGACGGCGACGGCGATGCCATCGTGTTCCGCTCCGAGGACGGCGACATGCGCACGATGTCCTGGCGGACGCTGCGCGCGGAGGTGGCCGCGGCCGCCGCGGCGCTGCGGCACGCCGGCATCCGCCCCGGCGATCGCGTCGCGGCCTATCTGCCGAACGTTCCTGAAGCGATCGTGGCGGTGCTCGGCGCGGCGTGCGTCGGCGCCGTGTGGTCGTCCTGTTCGCCGGATTTCGGGGTGCAGGGCGTGCTCGACCGCTTCGGACAGATCGAACCGCGGGTGCTGCTCGCCGCCGATGGTTATCAGTACGGCGGGAAGACGTTCGATCAAACCGGGAAGATCGACGAGATCCTCGGCAAGCTGCCGTCAGTGGAGCGCGCCGTCGTCGGACAGCGGGGCTGGGACGACTTCCTGGCGCCGCATCGCGGCGCGGCGCTGGTGTGCGATCCGCTGCCGTTCAATCATCCGCTCTACATCCTGTATTCCTCCGGCACCACGGGCGTTCCCAAATGCATCGTCCACGGCGCCGGCGGCACGCTGATTCAGCATCTCAAGGAACATCAACTCCACTGCGATATCCGGCCGGGAGACCGCGTCTTCTATTTCACGACGCTCGGCTGGATGATGTGGAACTGGCTGGTCACCGTACTGGCGTCGCGCGCGACGATTCTGCTCTACGACGGGTCGCCGTTCCACCCCGACGGCCGGACGCTGTTCACGTTCGCCGACGAGGCCGGGATGACGCTGTTCGGGACATCCGCGAAGTACATCGACGCGGTCGCCAAGGCAGGACTGCGGCCGCGCGGGACCCACGCGCTGGCAACCGTGCGGACGATGACCTCGACTGGTTCGCCGCTCGCGGCGGAGAGCTTCGATTTCGTCTACGAGCACGTGAAGCGCGACCTTCATCTGGCGTCGATATCCGGCGGAACCGACATCGTGAGCTGCTTCGTCGGCGGCAATCCGACGGCGCCGGTGTGGCGAGGGGAGATTCAGTGCCGCGCGCTGGGGATGAAGGTGGAGGTGTTCGACGATCGCGGGCGGGCGCTGCCGCGCGGCGAGAAGGGGGAGCTGGTCTGTACCATGCCGTTTCCGTCGATGCCGATCGGCTTCTGGAACGATCCGGACGGCCGCCGGTATCGAGCCGCCTATTTCGATCGGTTCCCCGGCGTCTGGACCCACGGGGACTACGTCGAGCTGACCGAGCACGACGGCGTGATCATCCACGGCCGGTCCGACGCGGTCCTGAACCCGGGCGGCGTGCGGATCGGCACCGCCGAGATCTATCGCCAGGTGGAGCAGCTGCCGGAGATCGTCGAGAGCCTGGTCATCGGCCAGCAGTGGCAGGGAGACGAGCGGATCGTGCTGTTCGTCCGCCTGCGCGACGGGGCGGCGCTGGACGAATCGCTCGTCGAGCGCATCCGCCGGCAGGTGCGCCGGAACACGACGCCGCGCCACGTTCCCGCGCGCATCGTCCAGGTGGACGAGATTCCGCGCACGAAAAGTGGAAAGATAGTGGAGCTGGCGGTGCGCGACGTGGTGCACGGCCGGCCGGTCAAGAACCAGGAGGCGCTGGCGAACCCCGGCGCGCTCGAACATTTTCGCAACCGCCCGGAACTCAATGGATAACGCCGTCATTCTCTCCGCCTGCCGGACACCGATCGGATCGTTCGGCGGCGCGTTCAAGGATCTCTCCGCCTCCGAGCTGGGGGCCATTGTCATTCGCGAAGCGATCGCCCGCGCCCGCATCGACGCCGCCGGTCTCGGCGACGTCATCATGGGATGCGTGCTTCAGGCGGGCGCCGGCATGAACGTGGCGCGGCAGGCGGCGCTCAAGGCCGGCGTGCCCGTGCAGGTCCCGGCCGAGACGGTCAACCGCGTCTGCGGCTCCGGCCTGCAGGCGGTGGTGCACGCCGTCGAGGCGGTCAAGGCCGGCTTCATCGATCTGATGCTCGCCGGCGGCACCGAATCGATGAGCAGCGCGCCCTACCTGATGAAGGGCGCGCGCTGGGGCTACCGCATGGGGAACGCCGAGATCGTCGACTCCATGCTGCACGAAGGGCTCACCTGCGCGATCAACGGCTGCCACATGGGCATCACCGCCGAAGAGGTGGCGAAGCGCTACGGGGTCTCGCGCGCCGACCAGGACGCATTCGCGGCGGAGAGCCAGGCGCGCGCCGAACGGGCGATCGCGTCGGGCGTGTTCGCCGACGAAATCGTCGCCGTTCCGGTGCCGCAGAGGAAGGGGGAGCCGGTCGTCGTCGCGCGGGACGAATACCCGCGCGCTGGCACGACGGCAGAGAAGCTCGCGGCGTTGAAGGCGGCATTCACGAAGGACGGCAGCGTCACCGCCGGCAATGCCTCCGGCATCAACGACGGCGCCGCGGCGCTCGTGATCGCGACCGAGCGCTGGGCGAAGGAGCACGACCGCAGGCCGCTGGCGCGCATCCTCGCGTACTGCACCACGGGCGTCGATCCGTTGATCATGGGCATGGGCCCGGTGGAGGCGATGCGCAAGGCGGTGGATCGCGCCGGGCTGACGCTCGACGCTCTCGACGCGATCGAATTGAACGAAGCCTTCGCCGCGCAGTCGCTGGCCGTGAGCCGCGAGCTCGGGTTGAACGCCGCGAAGGTGAACGTGCACGGCGGCGCGATCGCGCTGGGCCATCCCATCGGCGCGAGCGGCGCGCGCGTGCTCACCACGCTGGTGCACACGCTGCGCAGGCGGGGCGGCGGCCGCGGCGCCGCCTCTCTCTGCATCGGCGGAGGCATGGGCACGGCAATGATCGTCGAGGCGGCGTGAAGATCCGGCAGCAGGTGCTCGACCGCATCGTGGCGCACGCCGTCGGCGATCTTCCGAACGAGTGCTGCGGCCTGCTGATCGGCAACGCGCAGGTGGTGGAGGACGCGGCCCCGGCGCGGAACGTGCGGCGGAGCCGCACGCGATTCCAGGTCGAGCCTGCGGATCATTTCGCCGCCATCCGCCGCGCCCGCGCCGCGGGGCTCGACGTCATCGGCGCCTATCACTCGCACCCCAACGGTCCGTCGGGACCGTCCGAGACCGACCGCGCGCGCCTCACCGATCCGGCGATGTTCCACGTCATCATCTCGCTGGCGCACGGCACGCGCACGGTGCGCGCCTTCCGGTTCGCCGACGGGAACTTCACTCCGCTCGAACTCGTCCCTGTGCCGTGATGACCTGGGTGCTGGCCGTCCTGTCCCTTGCCGCGAGTTCCGCCGCAGGACAGGCCGCCCCCCAGGCGCAATCGGCCATCCAGCCCGCCCCCATCCTCACCGAACTTCGCCTCGAGGGGGCCACCGTCTACCAGCGGGACGACGTGCTCTGGCTGCTGAGGCTGCGCGAGGGTGCGCCGCTGCCGGGCGACGCGCAGACGGTGGCGAAATCCCTGCAGGAGCGCTACGAGCGGGACGGCTACAGCGAGGCCCGCGTCACGGGCGAGTTCGAGGCCGGACGGCTGACGCTGGCCGTCGACGAAGGGCGCATCGACGAAGTCGAGCTGCGCGGCATCCGCGAAGACGACGCGGAACGCTACCGCCGCGATCTCGAGATCCGCCCCGGTGACATCTACAACCGGCGCGTGGTCGGCCGCGCCACCGCGGCGCTCGTCGCCGGGAGCCGCGGGGCGCTGTCGATCGGCGCGCCGCGCCGCAGCCAGCCGCAGCAGGGCACATCCACGGTCTCAGAGGTCGTGCTCGAACGGCGCGCCGGCCGCAGCGTGCTGGTGATTCCGCTGCGCTGGAACCGGTCCAACACCGACGGCACGCTCGGCAGCGGCCGCGAGGATCTCTATTCGCCCGCCGACGGCTTCTCGCCGGCGGTGGGCTTCTCGACGTCGCTGTTCGATCACCGGAACTTCAATCACACGTTCGTCGACGGCTACGTGTCGTACAAGTTCGGCCGCGACGATCCGGGATACTCCGCCGGGATCGAGCGTCCGGTGTTGCGCGGACCGGCGCGGCTGTTCCTCGGCGGCGAGATCCACGACGTCACCGCCTCGGACGACTGGTGGCGGATCAGCACCTTCGAGCAGACGCTGGTGTCGCTCGCGTTCAAGAACAGCTTCCGCGATTACTACCGCCGCCGCGGCGCCCAGGTGTTCGGCGTGCTCCACGCCGGGCCGCACAACGAGCTCAGCGCGATGGTGCGCTGGGATCGGCACGAGCCGCTCGCCAACGCGACGTCGTACTCGTTCTTCCGCGACGACGCGATGTTCCGTCCCGCGCTCGCCGTCGAGGATCGCCGCGTCAACGCGCTGGTGCTCGGGTACACGTTCGATACCCGGGCGCTCACCGGCGCAGGCAATCGCGCCACCTACGTGCGCCATCTCAAGGACAGTCTCTACGGATCGCGCACCCGGCAGAATCCCGGCCTGCGGCTGGACTGGACGTCGGAGATCGCCGGACGCGCCCTGAACGGCGATGCCGACTTCGACCGCCACATCCTCCACGCGCGCGGCCATCTGCCGCTGTCGCGGTGGACGACGCTGTCTCTGCGCGGCTTGTTCGGCTTCTCGAACGGGACGCTGCCGGCGGAGCGGCTGTTCGCCGTCGGCGGCATCGGCAGCGTGCACGGCTACCGGTTCAAGGAGGCGCGCGGGACGGGAATGGCGCTGATCAACGCCGAGTACCGCGTCGACCTCTCGCCGGGCGTGCGGGAAGACGCCGGCGACCGCGCCAGCGTCTTCGTCTTCTACGACGCGGGGCGCGTCACCGGCGACGCGGCGCCCACGCGATGGCTGCGCGGCGTCGGCGCCGGGATCGGCGCCGGCGGCGTTCGTCTGGAAATCGGCTTCCGCGCCGCGGCCATTCCCAGGTCGCGGCAGATTCTGCTGCGCTTCTCGCCGACGTTCTGATGCGACGCCGGGGCCTTCCCGTCATCCTGGCACTCGCGCTGACGCTCGCGCACGCCGCATCCGCCTTCGCGCTCGACACGAAGGTCATCGAGATTCGCGTGGCGGGCGGCAGCCTGTTCGCCGCGCTCGAGCTGCGCGACCTGTTCCCCGCCAAGTTCCAGGCGATTCTCGAGGACGGCGCCGCGATTCACCTCCGCCTCCAGCTCGAACTCTGGGAGGACCGTCCGGTGTGGGACAAGCTCGCGAACCCGGCCGCCGTGTCGGTCTTCCGCATGGTGCTCGACCGGCAGACGCGCGCGGTGAAGGTGGCCGATCAGTATGGAGAGGTCAGCCGCCAGCCGGCGTGGCAGGAGCCGCTGTCGCTGCGGATCGATCTCGGCCGGCCCGACGCCCTGTCGGACGGGACGCGGTACTACATTCGGGCGCTCGCGACGCTCGGCACGATCGCCGAAAAGGAGAGCGCCGCGGCGAGCAACGTCGTCTTCGGCGACGACGACAGCTCGGTCAGCATCGCCGCAATGGGGAAGATGCTGTTTCGGGCGGTGCTGACGGTGAACGAGTACCTGCAGAGCGTCTCGACCGACACCCGCACGCGCGAGTTGACGGGACGCGAACTGAAGGCCGGCGTGAAGCTACAGTAGCGTCAGCGCCACGGGTCGCCGCCGATGTCCCCGAGCCCGGGGCGAATCCGGACCGACGTGCTGGCCGAGGCGACCGACTTGTTCTTCTTCTTCAACCGGAACTGAATCCGGTACTCGCCGGCGGTGCGGTACACGTGATCCGCGGTGAAGCGGCGCTTGATCGTGCTCTTCCCGGGCTCGTAGGGGTCGCAGTCGACGGTGTTGTTGGATTTCGTGTCGTCCCCCCAGTCCCATTCGACCGACGCGCAGTAGAACTCCTCGAAGTCGTCCGCGCCGCCGTTGACGTCCGCCGAAGCGACGATCCGCGCCGGCGACATGCTCATCGACGGACTCGCCTTGACCGACAGCTTCGGGCGCTGCGATTTGTCGGCGAGCGGCATCGTGAACACGATCATTAGGGGAAGCGCCAGAAACTTCATAGAGCCATTATAATCCTCCTCTTATGGCGTCGACCCAGGTTGCTCCCGTGATCCGACTCATTGCCGGTCCGCCGGCCGACTGCGATACCGACCTGCTCGTCATCCCGGTGTTCGAAGGTGAGTCGCCGGCGGAGGCTCTGACCTGGCTCGATCAAGGCACCGGCGGGGAAGTGAAGCGCGCCACCGCTTCGGGTGAGATCCGCGGGCGCCTCTACGAGTTCTTCGTCACCCCCATCGTCAACGGGGCGGCAAAAGCCGCGCGGGTGGCCATCGCGGGGGCCGGCAAGGCGGGAGACTTCGACACCGAGCGGCTGCGCAAGCTGGCGACCGCGTCGGCGCTGCTCGCGCGCGGACGGCGGATCCCGCGGGTCGCGTTCCTGCTCCGCGGACCGATCGGCCCGCTCGACGGCGTGCAGCCGGTCGTCGAAGGGTTGATCCTCGCGGGATTCAGCGTCGATCAATACAAGACGGGCGAGCGGTTCGGTCCGCCCGCGGCCGAGCTGACCGTGCTGGCGCCGCAGCCGGACGCGACGACGGCGCGCGCGCTCGAGCGCGCGATCGAGCGCGGACGGATTCTCGGCGAGTGCAGCAATCTCGCACGGGCCTTCGCGAACGAGCCCTCGAACGTGCTGACGCCGCGGATCTTCGCCGAGCGCGCCGCGGCGCTCGCGCGCGAGGTCGGCCTCGGCGTGGACGTGCTCGACGAAAAGGAGATCGACCGGCTCGGCATGGGGCTGCTGCTCGGCGTGGCGCGCGGCAGCGTGGAGCCGCCCCGGGTCATCGTCCTCCGGCACGATCCCCCGGGCGCGCCGAAATCCCCGGTGCTGGGGCTGGTGGGCAAGGGGATCACGTTCGACACCGGCGGCATCTCGATCAAGCCGGCGGAAGGCATGGAGCGCATGAAGGACGACATGGCGGGCGGCGCCGCCGTCGTCTGCGCGATGCGCGCGATCGCGCTGCTCAAGGCGCCGATCCGCGTCGTCGGCGTCGTGCCGGCGACGGAGAACATGCCCGGGGGCCGCGCGATGAAGCCCGGGGACGTGCTGCACGGGGCGAGCGGCAAGAGCGTGGAAGTGATCAACACCGATGCCGAGGGGCGGCTGATCCTGGGCGACGGCTTGTGGTACGCGCAGCAGCAGGGGGCCACGCACCTGGTCGACGTGGCCACGCTGACCGGCGCCTGCGTCGTCGGCCTCGGCAAGGCGGCCTCGGGCCTGTTCGGGCGCCCCGATTCGTGGCGCGACCTGGTGCGGGACGTGGCGCAGCGCGCCGGCGATCGGTGCTGGCCGATGCCGCTCTACGACGAGTACTTCGATCAGATCCGCAGTGAGATTGCCGACATGCTGAATTCCGGCGGCCGCGCCGGCGGCGCCTGCACCGCGGCGGTGTTCCTGAAGGAGTTCGCCGGCACGCTGCCGTGGGCCCACATGGACATCGCCGGCACCGCCTGGGCCGACGAAGGCAAGCCGTTCCAGCCGAAGGGGCCGATCGGGATCGCCGTCCGCACGCTGGCCGAGCTGCCGTTCACGCACGAACGCTGGTGAACACAGTGCGCAGTGCGCGGTGCGCGGTGCGCAGTGCGCTCAGTGCTTAGTGCGCAGTGCTTAGTGCGTAGTGCTTCGGTGTCGAAGTAAGATCGCAGGGAATGCTCCAGCAGCAAGATCCGATCATCGTGCGCGTCATCGAGGAGCCTGTCGATGAGACGACGATCTCGGACGTCATCCTCGGCTCGCTTGGGCTGGTTGGGGTCCTGTTGGTCTCCGCGCTGCTTCTTGGCCTCTTGCTCGGCGGCGGCCTCGTTCTCTACAAGCGCTGGACGGCAAAGGATGGCCTCGACGCCGAGAAAGACGCCGAAACGCTGCGAGTCACCCCGACGTCCTGATCACGGCCCACACAGAAGCACTGCGTACAGAAGCACTGCGTACAGAAGCACTGCGTACAGAAGCACTGCGCACTGAGAGCACCGCGCACTGCGCACCGCGCACTGCGCACTACTGTGCTGTAGCCTTCTTCCCCGCGATCGAATTCAGCCGCTTGAGGCTCTGCTGGTAGTTCTGGATCGCGTCGAACAGCGCCTGCGCGATCTGCTGGCGGTAGGCGGTCGTCTTCAGCAGCGCGCCTTCCTGGCGGTTGGTGACGAACGAGATCTCGGCGAGCACGCTCGGCATCACCGCGCCGATCAGGACCACGAACGGCGCCTGCTTGACGCCGAGGTCGCGCAGCGACCGGTTCCTGGCGCTCAGCCGCTTCGTCATCGACTTCTGCACCGTCTCGGCGAGATCGCGCGACTCCTTCAGCTTGTTGTTCAGTGCGATCGCCTTGACGATGTCGGGCAGGTTGTGCATCGTCTGCGCCGAGGTCGCGTTCTCGCGCGCCGCGACCGCTTCGGCCTCCGGGTTCAACGCGAAGCTGAGGAAGTAGGTTTCGATGCCGCGCGCCTGCGAATTGCGGCTCGCGTTGGCGTGAATCGACAGGAAGAGGTCCGCCCCTTCACGGTTGGCGATCGCGGTGCGCTCCTCCAGCGGGATGAAGACGTCGGTGTCGCGCGTCATCACCACTTCCATCCCCGGCTGCGCCTCGAGCAGCTTGCGCAGCCGCTGCGCGACGTCGAGCGTCAGCTCGGACTCGGTGATGCCGTTGCCGTGCGCCCCGGGATCGTGTCCGCCGTGGCCGGCGTCGAGCACGATGCGGGCGACGCTGAGACCGAGCTGCCGCGAGAGGGAGAACTTGCCGTTCGAGTTCGACGCCGGCGCGGCGGGCGGCAGCGCCTTCGGCGCCGGCGTTGACGAGGGCAGTTTCGCCGGTTCGGGCGCGTGCCGCGCCTCGGGAATCGTCTGCTTCACGTCCGGCAGGACCGCGAGCGGCGCCGCGGCCTTCGGCGCCGGCACCGGCGGCGGCACGACGACGGGCGCCGCCACGGCCGCGGGGGCTGGCGCGGGAGCGGCGCTCACCGCCCGCCGGAAATCGATCACCAGGCGGTAGGGTCCGTACAGCGGGTAGACGCTGTAGCTCGACACGCCGTCGAGATCGACCACCAGACGCGTGACGTTGCGCGGATGACGTCCGAGCCTGACTTCCTTCACCACGTCGTCGGCGAACTTGAGGGAGGCGTCCTGCAGGCTGGCCGCGGTCCGCACGCCTTTCAAGTCGAAGAACAGCCGGCGGGGATTGGCGATCTCCTCCTGGTAGTAGGGCACCTCGCTGTCCAGATCCACGGTGACCCGGACGCCGTCGGGCAGCACCTCGCGCTTGATGTCGCGCAAGGTGGCGAGTTGCGCGCGACCCGCCGTGGCCTCGGCTTTCGGCGTCTGCGCCGCCGCCGCAACGGCCGCCGCCGATTCTTTCGCCTCGCTCGGCTGGCTCGTGTCGTCCGCGTCCCTCGTATCCTCCGCCGGTCTCGTCTGCCTCGCCGCGAGCCTGCTCGACGGGTAGCCTCGGGCGAGCTGATCGAGCAGACGCGCGGACGCCTTGCGGTCGGCCTCGCTGCCGAACCGCTCGAAGGCGAGCGAGGCAAGGTTCGCCGCCTGCCAGAGCGCGTTGTCCGCGTAGCCGCTCGACGGATGCCGGCGGACCACCGCTTCGTAGGCGGAGATGGCGCGGCGCATCTGAGTGAGGGTCGGCTTCGCGGCCTCGTCGCGGACGCTACGTTCCTGCGCCAGGGCACGGTTGTACATGTCGCGCGCCGTCTGCGCCTCGGCGCCGGGCGCCGCCGCCAGCAGGCAGGCGGCGGTGACGAGCGCGGTGAGGAAAGGTTGTTTCATAGGAACCGCCTATCGAAGCTGCGCATCCACTTCGTCGAAGTAGTCCTTCTTCACGAGCACCTCTCTCGGCTTGCCGCCCGCGGCCGCCGAGACGAGCCCGTCCATCTCCATCATGTCGACCAGCCGCGCGGCGCGGCTGAATCCGATCCGCAGCCGGCGCTGCAGGTACGAGATGGAGGCCTGACCGCTCGAGACCACGATCCGCGCGGCCTCGTCGTAGAGCTCGTCCTTCTCGAAATCCTGGTGCTCCTGCGCCCCCTTCTCGTCGGCGGTGACCGTCGTGTCGTAGGTGGGGCGGCCCTGCTTCCGCAGGAAGGCGGCAAGCCGGGCGCTCTCCTGCTCGGAGATGTAGGGGCCGTGCAGGCGCACGAACCGCGACGACGCCGGCGGCAGGAACAGCATGTCTCCCTTGCCGAGGAGCTGCTCGGCGCCGTTGCCGTCGAGAATGGTCCGCGAATCGATCTTCGACGAGACGCGGAAGGAGATGCGCGCGGGCAGGTTGGCCTTGATGAGGCCGGTGATGACGTCCACCGACGGACGCTGGGTCGCGAGCACCAGATGAATGCCGATGGCGCGCGCCATCTGCGCCAGTCGCGCGATCGATTCCTCGACCTCGTTGCCCGCCACCATCATCAGGTCCGCCAGCTCGTCGATCAGCACGACGATGAAGGGCAGCGGCTTGATCTCGTTCCCTTTGTCGTCGAGCAGGGGCTCGCCCTGCTTCTCCTCCTGCATCGCCCGGACGTTGCGGTTGTACTGCTCGATGTTGCGCACGCCGAACGCCGCCAGCGTCTTGTAGCGCTCTTCCATCTCGCGCACCGCCCAGCGCAGCGCGTTGGCCGCCAGCTTGGGATCCATGACGACCGGCGTGAGCAGGTGAGGGATGTCTTCGTACATCCCCAGCTCGAGGCGCTTGGGATCGACCATGATGAACCGCACGTCGTCGGGCGTCGCGCGCATCAGGATGCTGGTGATCATGGCGTTGACGCTGACCGACTTGCCGGCGCCGGTGGAGCCGGCGATCAGCAGGTGCGGCATCGTCGCGAGATCGCTGACGAACGGCTCGCCGTGGATGGTCTTGCCCATGGCGAGCGTCAGCTTCGAATGCGACCGCTTGTAGGCATCGGACTCGAGCAGCTCGCGCAGCGAAATCGCTTCGCGGTTCGGGTTCGGGATCTGGATGCCGACCGTCGACTTGCCGGGGATGCGGTCGATGATCACCGATTCGGCCTGCATCGCCAGGCACAGGTCGTCGGCGAGCCCGGTGATCTTGCTGTACTTCACCCCCGCGTCCGGCTTGAATTCGTAGGTCGTCACCACCGGACCGGGATGGATCTGGACGACGGCCCCTTCGACCGAGAACTCGCGGCACTTCTCCTCGAGCAGCCGGGCGCCGTCCATCAGCTCGCGCTCGTCGACCTTGCGCTCCGTCTTCGGCGCGTCGAGCAGCGCGTTCGGCGGCAGCGTGAAGCCCCCCTTCTTCCGCTCGATCGGCGTCTTGTCGGGATCGGGCAGCGGCAGCGACGGTTCCTTCTCTCGCTCGCGCACGGAGGCGGCAGCGGGCGGCGGCGCCGGCTTGTTGATCGGCGGCGGCGTCGGTCTGGAGGAGGCCGCTTTGAATGCGGCCGCGGCCGCGCCGAGTACCGCCGCGGTCTTCGAGCGCGCCGGCGGGGCAGCCGGGCCGGCCGCCGGCGCATCGGCGGGATCGCTCGACGTGATCGGCGCCCTCGCAATCTTCGTGCGCAGCTCCTTCGTGTCCCTCGTGTCCTTCAGCTCTTTCGTGTCTTTCGCCGCCTTCGGGTCCTTGGCCAGGTGCTTCTTCAGCACCTCCTGGCGCTGTTTCTCGCGCGCCTGCTCGTCGCGGCGGCGTTCCGCCGCGGCGCGGAACGCGGTCCAGCGCTCGCGCGCGATCTGTGACAGCACCGAGAACAGCCGGCCGAAGGAGAACTGCGTCGACAGGATGATGGCGGCGAAGAGCAGCGTCAGGATGAGGATGATCGAGCCGGTGCGATTCAGATATTCGGCCAGCGCCGCCGCGAGCCGATCGCCGACGAAGCCTCCGGCGCGGAACTCCTTGCCCGACACCGCGAGCGTGCCGAAGGCGAGCGACAGGAAGGACGACAGGCAGCCGATCAGCAGCGCCGCGCCGAGCAGCTTGGTGTAGGCGGCGTCCACCGCGCGGCACCAGAAGTAGTGCCACCCGATCACCACCATCACCAGCGGCCCGAGGAACGCCGCGTAGCCCAGCAGCTGGTACGACAGCTCCGCGACGAACGCCCCGACGCGGCCGGCGAAGTTCTCCGGCGGCAATGATGACCCGGTGTTGAAGAACCACACCGGATCCGACGCGCTGTAGCTGGCCAGCGAGATCAGCCAGAGCAGCGACGCGGCGAAGAGGGCCACGCCGAGGAATTCGCTCATCCGGCGCGAAACCGCGCTCGACCCCATGCTCAGATCTCCATCACCACCGGCAGCACGAACGGCCGGAGCCCCGAACGCTTGCGGAAGAACCGCTGCAGATCCACGCGAATCTTCTCCTTGATCAACCCCGGGTCGGTCCGCTCTTCGACGCTCGCGCTTTCGATCGCCGACCCCACGAGACCGGGGATTTCCTTGAGGAGCGCTTCGGTCCGGGCATCCAGCACGAATCCGCGGGTAATGACGTCCGGCGTCTCCTCGAGCGTGCCCGACTGCCGGCTGATCGCCACGACCGGCACCACCAGGCCGTCGCCGGCGAGGTGCCGCCGGTCGCGCAGGACCTCGTCGCCCACTTCGCCGCTACGCGTGCCGTCGATCAGAATCCGGCCCGCCGCGACCTTCTCCGCCACCCGGGCCCCGTCGTCGTCGATACGGATGACGTCGCCGTTCTCGGCGAGCACCACCCTGGTGCCGGGGGAGACCATCTTGGCGATCCGGGCGTGCCGCGCCAGCTGGCGGTACTCCCCGTGTATCGGCACGAAGAACCTCGGTCTGACCAGGGAGAGCATCATTTTCAGCTCTTCCTCGCTGCCATGGCCGGAGACGTGGATGTGCCGGATGCCGTCGTGGATGATGTCGGCCCCCCGCTTGGCGACGTGGTTCATGACGCGGCCGATCGCCTTCTCGTTCCCCGGAATCGACCGCGCCGAGAACACCACCACGTCGTCCATGTCGAGCTTGGCGTGACGGTGGTCGTCGATGGCGATGCGCGGCAGCGCCGCCTGGGGCTCGCCCTGCGATCCGGTGCAGATGCACACCACGTCCTGCTGCGGGTGCTCGCGGACCTCGCTGTCGCGAATCTGCACGCCGGGCGGGACCCTCAGATAACCGAGCCGCTGCGCGATCTGCGAGTTCTCGACGACGCCGCGGCCGATGAACGCGACTTTGCGGTCGAACTGGTCGGCGAGATCGACGACGATCTGCATGCGGTAGAGGCTCGACGCGAACATCGCGACGACGATCCGGCCGCGCGCGCTCGTGAAGATCTCTTCGAAGCCGTCGGTGACGTCCCGTTCGGATCCGCTGAACCCCTTGCGCTCGACGTTGGTGCTGTCGCCGAGCATCACCAGCACCCCTTCCGCGCCGAGCTGCGCGAAGCGCTGGAAATCGGTGTGCTCGGCGTCGAGCGGCGTCTGGTCGATCTTGAAGTCGCCGGTGTGGAGCACGACGCCGGCCGGGGTGTGAATCGCGACCGCGACGCAGTCCGGCATGCTGTGCGTGACGCGCAGGAACTCGATCGTGAAGCTGCCGACGGTCACGCGGTCGCGCGGCTTCACCTCGCGGAGCCGCGCCCGGACCGCCTCGCCCTGCTGCTCCAGCTTCGGCTCGACCAGCGCCAGCGTCAATCGCGTGCCGAGGATGGGCCCGTCGAAGTGCTGCACGACGTGCGGCACCGCGCCGATGTGATCCTCGTGCCCGTGCGTCAGCACCAGCGCCTGGATGCGGTAGCGCGACAGCTGCCGCAGGTCCGGGATGATCAAATCGACCCCGAGCAGGTCGGGCTCGGGAAACATGACGCCGGCGTCGACGAGGATCGCCGTGTCGCCGCATGCGACGACCATCATGTTCATGCCGAACTCGCCGAGCCCGCCGAGCGGGATCAGTTCCAGAACAGTGGACAAAGCGATGAAGTCCCAGCCTCAGGGTGACGGTTGTTATGCGTGTTCGTACTCGGCACGCCGCGGCGGGCGCCGCAACAGGTAGCGTGGCCGGCTGCCGTCCGCTGGGACGGGCGGCAGTAAATCACCTGCGCCACGGCTCCGGCGGGATCCCCGCCGTCCCCTTCGCGCAGGCGGGGAAACTATAGCACAGGTGTTTGTAAACGCTTTAGGCTTTTGACTTTACGCATCGCTCCCCGGACCCCCGAACACCCCCGCCAGCGCCAGGAGTTCCGCCATCGTCAGCGTCTCCGGCCGCCGCATCGGATCGATGCCCACGGCTGCCAGCGCCGACGACGGCGTACGGCCCGCCGTGTCCGCGAACGGCCGCAGCGCGTTTCCCAGCGTCTTCCGGCGCTGCATGAACATCGTCCTCACCATCCGCGCGAAGGTGCCGGCGAGGGCCGGCGGCACGACCGACGGCTTGAACGCGAGCCGCACGACCGCGGAATCGACCCTGGGCGGCGGCCGGAACGCACCCGGCGGCAGCGTGAGCAGCCGGGTCACGTCCGCCTGCGCGGCGATGAAGATCGTGAGGACCCCGTAGTCCTTCGTCCCGGGCCTGGCGGCCAGCCGGTCGGCCACCTCGCGCTGGAGCATCACGGTGGCGTCGAGCAGGTTGGCCGATGCCGCAGCCGCGTCGAGCAGCTTGAACAGGATCGGGGACGAGATGTTGTAGGGCAGGTTGCCGGCGACGCGGAAAGGCCCCCCGCCGGCGAAGGACGCGAGGTCGAAGTCGAGAAAGTCCTGCTCGACGATCTCGAGGTTGGGCGGCGCGTTCCGCCGCAGGTCCTGCGCGAGCCGGCGATCGATTTCGACGGCGGTCACCTGCGCGGCGCGGCCGGCGAGACGCGTCGTGAGCACGCCGGGGCCCGGACCGATCTCGAGAAATCGCTGATCGGGTTGCGGCGCGATCGCCGCGGCGACCTTGTCCGCCCACGCGGGGGCGAGAAAATGCTGACCGAAGCGCCGGCGGCTCACGCGTTCTCGATCGATTCGCCGCGCCAGAACTTGTCCTCGATCTCCTCGATCTCCTCCTCGCTCATCCCGAAGTAGTGGCCGAACTCGTGGATGACGGTCTCCGCGACGCAGTCGCGGATGTCGTCTTCGGTCTCGCAGGCCTCTTCGGTCGGTTTCTGGTAGATCGAGATCCGATCGGGAAGATTGTTGCCGAAGCTCCAGCCCCGCTCGGTCAGCGGGGTTCCCTGGTACAGCCCGAACAGCGTGTCGCCTGGCTCGATGCCCATTTCTTCCAGCAGCTCGGGAGAAGGCTCGTCTTCGACGACGACCGCGACGTTCTTCATTTCCCTGCGGAAGCGCCGGGGAATCTCTTCGAGCGCCTCCTCGACCAGTTTGGTGAATCTCTCCCGTGTCATTTTCTGACGCCCGGGCCCGCCGCTTTCGCACCCGCGGCTCCAGGCCTCTTTTTCGCGCTCGGCGCCGGCGCGCGCAGCGTCTTGCGGATCACCTTGCGGTAATAGTCGCACTCGTCGCGGACCGCGCACCGGTCGCAGAGCGGCGTCGGCTTGCAGATGCGCCGGCCGTGGAGGATCAGCGTGTCGGACGTCAGCGTCCATTTCTCCCGCGGCATCGCGGCGCCGAGCTGCTGCTCGACGACCTCGGGATCGTCGCCGCGGGCGATGCCGATGCGGTTCGCGACGCGCAGGACGTGGCGATCCACCGGCAGCCCGGGGACGCCGAGCGCATGGCCCAGCACGACGTTCGCCGTCTTGCGCCCGACGCCGGGGAGGGCGGTCAGCTCCTCCATGGTCTTGGGAATCTCGCCGGCGTGCCGCTCGCAGACCGCCGCCGCCATCCCGGCGAGCGACTTGGACTTGGCGCGGAAGAACCCGGTCGACTGAATCTGCGGTTCGAGCTCCGCGGTCGTCGCCTCGTGCAGCGCCGCCGCGTCCGGATAGCGCCTGAACAGCGCCGGCGTGACCTGGTTGACGCGCTCGTCGGTGCACTGCGCCGAGAGGATCGTGGCGACGAGCAGCTCGTACGCGTTCCGGAAGTGCAGCTCGGTGTCGGCGCCCGGATGCTGGCCTTCCAGCTTCTTCAGGATCGCGCGCGTCTCGGCGGCGCTCTTCGGCGGCTTTGCCGCCGCCACCTTCGGCATCCGCCGATTGTATCGCCTAGCGCCCGCGCGGGGCGGCGGGTTTCCCGGCGGCCGTGAGGATGGCGATGAGCGCGCGATCGCCGTGGAGGCGCGACGTGCCGACGACGACGGTCTCGCCGAGGGAGATCGAGAACGTGCTGTCGATCACGTTCACGCCTGGCGCGCCCTGGCCCTGCGCGGCGTTCCGGCGTGCGGCAATGTTGCGCGGATGATCGGCGCTGAGCGAGCCCGGCCGCTCCGCCGGGCGCGCCTGCAAGAGTGTTCTCATCTCGCGGATCGTGAAGCGCACGTCGAGTCTGCTATCGCTGCCGCCGAGCGGATCCACTTCGTAGCGGTAATCGCGTTCGTCCGGACCGCGGACGAGCCCGGACACGCCGGCGCGCGGGGAGGCGCAGCACAAGGTCCACGCGGCATCGAGCAGTTGATACCGCTTGAAGGGCAGGAACTCCTTCATGTCGTTCAGCGCCTTTCGCGCCGCGTCCGGCACGCCGTCATTCGCGGCCGACGCGGGCGCTCCGGTGAGCGAGCCCACGACCAGGACCACGCTGAATCCGTGGATGCCGAGGGCGGCAGGGCCGCCCGCACGTGCGATGCCGCGCGACTGCTGCGCCGCTGTCGAGGCCGGCATCACCGTGACCGCGGCCAGCGTGCACGCGAAGATGGATCGAGTGCTGAGCGTCATCGTTTCTCCGTGAGGTGGAACGCCGGATCGAGCGTCCAGATGATGCGCGTTCCGCCCGGCGTCGAGAAGTGGAGCTGGGTGCGCCCCGAGCCGGCCGGCGCAGGCACGGCCGCGATCGGATCCGGCAGACTCGCCGCACGCGGCGTGCGCCGGGCCAGATCGATTCCGGCGCCCGCCGTCAACGCCACCGCCGCGGCGAGCGCCAGCGTGCGCCGCCATTCGATCTGCGCGCCGCGCCCATCCCGCGCCGCGTCGATCACCCGCCGGCGCATCGCGGCGATCTCTTCGGCCGGCAGCGGGGGGTCGGACCGCAGTGGATCGGCGTCGCGCAGCCGATCGCGAATATCAGTCATGGTTCCTCCCAATCAGGCGCGCCAGTTCACTGCGGCCGACAGAGAGGTGCCAGCGCACCGTGACGGCGCGGATGCCGAGCAGCGCCGCAATCGCCGGGATGGCCGCCCCCTCGAGCTCGTACATCACGAGAATTGCGCGCCGCCGCGGCGGCAGCGCCTGCAGCGCCTGCTGGATCGCGGTTCGCGCGATCAACGCCGATTCGGCGCTGCGCTCGCACGCGGGGGCCAGCTCAAAGGCGGCGCGGCGCCTGACGTCGCGCCTGCGCCACTCGTCGCGGCAGACGTTCACGAGCACCCGCACCAGCCACGCTTCCTCGTGCGGCATGCCGTCGGGGACCAGGTGCGGCGCGCGCGCGGCGCGGAGGAACGTGTCCTGCACCGCGTCCCGCGCCGCATCCGCCGAGCCGCTCATCCGGCGCGCCAGGCGATAGAGGCGATCGTGGTGGGCGTCGAAGAGGCGGCCGAGACGCTCGGCACCATCGGGCCGCGGCGTCTCCGCGGCCGAGGACATCAGCATCGCCTCGCCGAACATGAGTTTGGATTGCGCTCCGTCCGCCACACCCAGCCAGACGCGCAGTCTAGCGGTTCTGTTGGCGGCGCAGCGGAAAAAGGGCAGGGGAGGCGCCGGCGCTGAGCAGCCCGGCGCAGGATACGGCGACAGCTCGCACCGGCCGCTCCCGGGACGTCATGCTGGCGAGCAGTGCGCCCGCCGCCTCGGCCAGCGCGTCGTCTGCCGCCGCCGGCTCGGGCAGGCGGACCGTCCGCGAGGCGAGACGGCCGTCAGCGAAGCGGATGCGCAGCGCGAGCGTTCCGGCGAACACCCCCCGAGAGCGAAGCTCCCGGCCGGCGCGCTCGCACTCGCGCCGAAGCGCCGCGTCGAGCACGCTGCGATCCGCGGTGGGCGGATCGACAGGCTCCTCGTTCAGTCGCGGCGGCGGCAGCGTGGTCCGGTGAATGCGGCTGCCGTCGATGCCCGCCGCCTGCTGGGCCAGCGTGCGGCCGGCGCGGCCGGCAATCAGCGACACTTGCGCGTCGGTCAGTTTCGCCAGTTGACCGAGCCGGCGGATGCCCGCACCGCGCAGGCGCATGACCAGCGCCGGCGTGATCCCCGGCAGCATGTCGATCTTGAGTGGCGAGAGGAATCGCGCTTCATAGCCGTCGAGCACGTGGATGACGCCGCTCGGCCGCGCCAGACTCGATGCGATCTTCGCCACGAGCTTCGATCGCGCAATCCCGCAGGACGCGTCGAACCCGAGGGCGCCGATGTCTCGATGCAGCCGCTCGGCGGCGTCGACGGCCGCCCGCGGCCGCGCCGACGCCGGCAGCCCGATGAACGCCTCGTCGATCGACAGCCACTCGACCTCCGGCGTCTCGCGGCGCAGCAGTTCGTCGATCTGCAGCGACGCGGAGAAGCACGCGTCGAACGCGCCGTCGAGGAAGATTCCGTCCGGACAGCGGATCGCCGCCTGGGCCAGCGGCATGCCGGCGCGAATCCCGCACCTGCGCGCTTCGCGCGAGGCCGCCGCCACCATCCCGCGGCTGCCCGGATGGCCGCCAATGACGACCGGCCGGCCGGCCAGGTCCGGCTGCCGGCGGCGTTCGACCGCGACGAAGAACGAGTCGAGATCCAGGTGAAGGAACACTGGCGGGCGGAGGACCCTAGTGAATCGGGCCTTTCCCCTCCCAGGTGGCGCCGGTGGATTCGGAGAAGACGCGCATGTGCTCCTGCAGCGCGGCAATCAGGTTGGGGACGACCTGCAGCGGGAGCACGATCTTGGCGCGGACCGGCGCCTTCACCAGGTGATCGGATTCGGCGGCTTCGATGTCTTTCGCCGACAGCGGCTGCACCTCGCAGAACGACAGGGTGAAGTCGAACGGCGTGTGCGAGATGGCGCAGAAGTTCGCGTACGTCCGCGGCGAGTCACCACCGTCGTCGGGAACGATGGTGAAGTTGATCTGTTTGCGTTGTTCGCTCATGCGCCCACAATAGCAACATTAGTAACGGCGCATCACTCCAATCACCACGCCCTGCACCTGCACCTGATCGGGCTGCAGGATGATCGGCTGCATCGCCGGATTGGCGGGCTGCAGGCGGATGTGCCCCTGCTCGCGATAGAGCTTCTTGAGCGTGACGTCGGCGCCATTGACGAGCGCGATCACCATCTCGCCGTTCTCCGCGGTGCGCCGATCCTCGACGATGACGTAGTCGCCGTCGCGAATCTGCTCGTCGATCATCGAGTCCCCCTTGACGCGAAGCACGTAGGTGTCGCGTTTGCCGACGAGGTCTTCGGGGACGGCGATGGTTTCGCTGCCGACGACCGCTTCGATCGGATGCCCGGCGGCGACGTAGCCGAGCAGGGGCAGCTCGACCGCCCGGCCGCCGAGGCGGGACGAGACCAGCTCGACCGATCGGCTGCGGTTCCAGGCCCGCTTGATGAAGCCTTTTTCCTGAAGGTTGGTAAGGTGCTTGTGCACGGTGGCCAGCGAAGAGAGCCCGAACCGGCGCCCGATTTCCTCGAGGCTGGGGGCGTAACCGTGCTGCTGAATGAAATCGTTGAGGTAGTCGAGGATTTCCCGCTGACGCTTGGTCAATGGCAGCATGCGCGCACTATATGCAAAGGAAAAGCGAAAGTCAACGGCTCGGCATTTTTACTTTCGTCACCGGCGGCAGTCTAACCTAGTGACGGCCCATGCTGACGCGGACCTGGGGAGATGCGGGTGAGGAGCCCGGCTGCAGGGTGAGGGTGGCGAACCCGACCGACGCCGACCTGGTCCAGGCGTCGCTGGCCGGCGATCGCGAGGCGTTCGACGTCATCGTGGAGCGCCACCGCCGGCAGGTCTACCAGTTGTGCTATCGCTTCGCCGGCAATCACGAGGACGCGAGCGATCTGGCGCAGGATGTCTTCGTCCGTGCCTACCGCAGCCTGCGGACCTTCAAAGGGCAGTCGTCGCTCGGCACGTGGCTCTATCGCATCGCGGTGAACGTCTCGCTCAACAAGGTGAGCGCGCGTCCGCCTCGCGTCATCCCCGTCGACGCGCTCGTCACCGGCGACGATCCGCGGACGGTGTCACGCGAGGAGAGTCCGAGCGACGCCGTCCTGCGCGGCGAGCGCGCCGTCCAGGTGCGCGCCGCGATCGCCAGGCTCCCGAAGAAACAGCGCGCGACCTTGATCCTGCGCGTCTACCACGACCTGCCGCACGAGCAGATTGCCGGCATCCTGGGCAGTTCGGTCGGCGCGGTGAAGGCGAACTTCTTTCACGCGCTGAACAATTTGAAGAAGCTCCTGTCATGAGGCATCTGTCCCCGTCGGAGTTCGTGGACCTGGCAGACGGCTCGCTGCCTCGCGACCGCGCCGCGCACGCGGAGGGCTGCGAGGCGTGCCGCGCACAGGCAGCGGCCGTGCGCGACGCGCTGCGGCTCGCCGGGTCGGCGCCGGTGCCCGAGCCCTCCCCCTTGTTCTGGGATCACCTGTCGGCGCGCGTTCGCGAGGCGGTCGCCGGGACGCGGCCTTCTCCCGGGTCCGGGTGGGGATTCGGGTTTCAGCCGATTGCAGCGGCGCTCGCCATCGGCGTGCTGGTGTTCTCGATCGTGCTTCTCTCGCGCGCGCCCCGCAACGGCCAGCCGTCGCGGATCGCATCGGCGCCCGCAGCGCCGTCCGGACCGGCGGACGACGCGGTCGATCACGCGCCCGATCCGGTCCACGCCGCGGAGTGGGCCGTCCTCACCGCCGCCGCCGAGGATCTGCACTTCGACGAGGCGCAGGACGCCGGGATCGCGGTGCCGGCGGCAACGGTGGATCGCGCGGTGACGCAGTTGACGCGCGACGAGTTGTCCGAGCTCCAGCGGCTGTTGGAATCCGAGTTGAAACGCGCGGGCAATTGATCATGACTTTGCAAACCGTCGTTGTCGTCGTCACGCTCGTCCTCACCATCGCGCTCGGCGCGACGGGCGCCGCGGCTCAGCAGCCGCCGCCGCAGCAGCCGCCCGCGCCGGCTCCGATGCCCGGCCTGCCGGATCCCGCCCGGATCTCGGCGCCGCAGATTCAACGCTGGTTCGAGGCGTTCATGGTGCTGCAGGCGCAGGAAGCGCTGCAGTTGTCGGAGGCGCAGTACGGCCGGTTCGTGACGCGGCTCAAGGCGCTGCAGGAAACCCGGCGCCGCCAGCAGCAGGCGAAGAACCGGACGCTCGGCGACATCCGTCGCCTGCTCGATCCAAAGACGGGCAGCCAGGACGAGGCCCGCCTCGCCGAGCTCGTGAAAGCGCTGAAGGACGCCGACGACCGTTCCGCCGCCGAGCTGAAGCGCGCGTACGACGCGGTCGACGAGACGCTCGATGTGCGCCAGCAGGCGCGGTTCCGGGTGTTCGAGGAACGGATGGAGCAGCAGAAGCTCGAACTGCTGACGCGCGCGCGCCAGAACGCGCGCGCCGCCAGAGCCGCCCGGGAAGGTAAGGAGTTACACTAGATCTGCCAGCGCCCCGAGGGTGCCCATGCAGGTCTTTCAGTTGCGTCTCCTCCCGGTCGTCTGCACGCTCGCGCTCGCCGCCGGCGCGGCCGAGGCGCCGCCGCTGCAGCCGCTCTCCAGGCAGGACGCGACGCGCTTTGCCGCCAAGCTGGCGCAGATCGAGAAGAACTCCCTGGTGCCGCCCAGGTCCGGCGCGGCGCGCTCCATCCAGGTCAGCGACGTCGAGGTCAACGCCTATCTCCGCTACCTCGCGGGCCCGCAGATTCCCGTCGGCATCGCCGAACCGGACATTCGCGGCGTGGGCAACGGCCGCGTCACCGGCCGCGCCATGGTCGACCTCGACGCGGTCCGCACGCAGAAGGCGCGCGGCTGGATGGATCCGCTGGCATATCTGACGGGCCGGCTGCCGATCACCGCGGCGGGGACGTTGACGACGAACCGCGGCGTCGGGCGCTTTCAGCTCGAGTCCGCCGAGATCTCCGGCGTAACCGTGCCCAAGTCGCTGCTGCAGGAGCTCCTCAGCTATTACTCGCGAACGCCCGACGATCCCGACGGGATCAACATGGACGAACCGTTCGCGCTGCCTTCCGGGATCAAGGAGATCCGGATCGGTCAGGGGACTGCGGTCATCGTTCAATGACGGATGCCGCGGATCCGCTGCAGGGTCCCCTTCAATTTCTGAAAGGTGTCGGTCCGCGCCGCGCCGCGGATCTCAAGCGTGTCGGCCTGTCCACCGTCGAGGATCTGCTGTACCGGTTCCCGACGCGCTACGAGGACCGCGGCCACTTCCAGACGATCGCGTCGCTCCGTCCGGGTGTCGCGGCATCCGTGTCCGGCGAGGTGCTCAGTTCCGGCATCCGTCCCACGCGGCGCCCTCGCTTCAGGATCTTCGAGATGCTGGTGCGCGATGCCACCGGCAGCCTTCGCGCGATCTGGTTCAATCAGCCCTTCCTCAAGGACGTCTTCCATCCCCATCAGCGCGTGATCCTCTTCGGCAAGCTCGAGCTGACGCCGCACGGCCTGCAGATGCAGAGTCCGCAGTACGAGGTCCTCGGCGGCGCCGGCGAGGAGGAGGACGCCGCCGGCGAGGCGACGACCGTCCATACCGGGCGGATCGTGCCCATCTATGAGAAGACCGGTCAGCTCACCGCGAAGATGCAGCGGGCGCTGGTGCATCAGGCGCTGCAGTCCCTGCCCCCGGCGCTGCCCGATCCGCTGCCCGCGGTCGTGCGCCGCCGTCAGCAGCTCATCGATCGCCGCGACGCCCTCGAGCAGGTGCACTTTCCGCCGGCCGACGCCTCGGTGCAGGAGCTCAATGCCTTCCGCTCGCCCGCGCACCGCCGGTTGATCTTCGAGGAGTTCTTCCTGTTCCAGCTCGGGATCGTGCTGCGCCGCCGCCGCGCCGACAGCGAGCGCAAGGCGCGCCCGGTGATCGTGACCGACAAGGTGCGCGACGCCGTGCGCCAGGTGCTGCCGTTCAGGCTGACCGGCGATCAGAAGACCGCCATCCGCGAGATCGTCGCCGACATGCAGCGGCCGCAGCCGATGAATCGCCTGCTCCAGGGAGACGTCGGGTCGGGCAAGACCATCGTCGCGCTGATGGCCTCGCTCGTCGCGATGGAGAACGCGCTCCAGGTCGCCTTCATGGCGCCCACCGAGATTCTCGCCGAGCAGCATTTCTTCAACATTCGCCGTCTGCTCGAATCGTCGCGGTTCCGCCTCGCGCTGCTGACCGGCGCCACTCCCGCCCGGCGGCGCCGCGAGATGCTCGCCGAGCTGGCCGGCGGATCGATGCACATGGCGATCGGCACGCACGCCCTGGTCCAGGAAGACGTCGCCTTCCGCGAGCTGGGTCTCGCGATCATCGACGAGCAGCACCGCTTCGGCGTCCTGCAGCGCGCGACGCTGCGCGCGAAAGGGCTGCACCCCGACGTGCTCGTCATGACGGCGACGCCGATCCCGCGAACCCTGGCGCTCACCACCTACGGCGACCTCGACGTCTCGGTCATGCGCGAGATGCCGCCGGGGCGGCAGCCGATCCTCACCACGGCGCGTCCGGAATCGCGGCGCGACGACGTGTACGCGTTCGTGCGGCAGCAGATCGAGCAGGGGCGCCAAGCCTACATCATCTATCCGCTGGTGGAAGAGTCCGCCAAGGTGGATCTGAAGGCGGCGACCGAGATGGCGGATCACCTGCAGCAGGACGTGTTCCCCGACTTCCGCCTGGCGCTGCTGCACGGCCGGCTGAAGCAGGACGGGAAGGACCGCGTCATGGGCGCGTTCGTGCGCGGCGAGTTCGACATCCTGGTGTCGACGACGGTCGTCGAAGTCGGCGTCGACGTGCCCAACGCCACGGTGATGGTGATCGAGCACGCCGAACGGTTCGGGCTCTCGCAGCTGCACCAGCTGCGCGGCCGCGTCGGCCGCGGCGCGCACAAGTCGTACTGCATCCTGCTGCACCAGTTCGGCCTCACCGACCAGGGGCGCGAGCGCCTCAAGGCGCTGACGGAGACCACCGACGGCTTCGAGATCGCCGAGCGCGATCTCCAGCTGCGCGGGCCGGGTGATTTCTTCGGCACCCGCCAGTCCGGCCTGCCGACGCTGCGCGTCGGCGATCTGCTGCGCGACCACGCGCTCATGGAGGAAGCCCGCCGCGAAGCGGTCGCCGCGCTGGACGACGTCGAGCAGGCGGACGCGCTGACGGCCCTGGTGAACACCAGTTGGGAGCAGCGATTCGGCCTGGTGGGGATCGGCTGACTCCGTTCAGCGGCGGCGCCGCCCGTCTCAGCGGGCAGACGAGACCGGGTCAGGCGCGTGGCAGAATTGGCCGGTGCGAGTTGTCGCCGGCCGGTATCGCGGACGCCTGCTCAAGTCCCCCGCCTGGGACGGGCTGCGGCCGACGTCGGACCGGCTGCGCGAGACGCTCTTCAATATTCTCGGGCCGTCACTGCCGGGGGCGCGCGTGCTGGACGGCTACGCCGGCACCGGCGCGATCGGGATCGAAGCGCTCAGCCGCGGCGCCGCGAGCGTCACGTTCGTCGAGCGCGACCCGCGGGCGGTGAAGTTGATCGCGGCGAATCTCGAGGCGTTGGGCATCGGCGCGGCGGGGAAACCTGTTATCATCCGCGCAGGCTTGGCGGACGCGGTGACGCGACTCGACGGCCAGGTATTCGATTTGATCATCCTCGATCCGCCGTACGCGCATGGCGCCGCCCGGGAGGCGCTCGACGGCGCCGCCGCGCTCGCCGCCGCGCACACGCGGGTCGTGGTCGAGCACGCGGCGCGCCACGCGCCACCCGACGCGCACGCCGGGCTGCGCCGGACGAGAACCGTGACCGCCGGCGACAGCGCGTTGTCCTTCTATGAACGCTGAGCAGCTCGCCATCTATCCCGGCTCGTTCGATCCGCTCACCAACGGCCACGTGGACATCATCCAGCGCGGCTCGCGGATCTTCGATCGGATCGTCGTCGGCATCCTGCTGAACGTGGAGAAGGCGCCGCTCTTCACCGTGGCCGAGCGGGTCGAGATCGCGCGCGAGGTGTTCGCCGGGTATCCCAATGTCGAAGTGGACACGTTCGACGGGCTGCTGGTGGAGTACGCTCGGCGCAAGCGGGCCGGCGTGATCGTGCGCGGCCTGCGCGCCATCTCGGACTTCGAATACGAGATGCAGATGGCGCTGATGAACCGCCATCTCAACCCCGACGTCGAGACCGTGTTCATGATGCCGGCGGAAAAGTACAGCTACGTGAGCTCGCGGCTGGTCAAGGAAGTCGTCGCCCTGGGCGGCTCCGTCACCGGCCTGGTGCCGACGCTGGTCGAAGATCGGCTGCGCCGGAAGAAGCGCGGCCGCGAAACCCTGAGGGCCTGACGAATGCAACTCTCCGCACGCAGCGGCCGGATCGCCGTGTCGCCGACGATGAAGGTGGCGGCGGACGCCATCAAACTGAAGGCGCAGGGCGTCGACGTGATCGACTTCGGCGCCGGCGAGCCGGACTTTCCGACGCCCGCCCACATCGCGGCGGCGGCGCACCGCGCCATCGACGCCAACTTCACCAAGTACACCGCCAACGCCGGCACCGAGGATCTGAAGCGCGCGATCGTCGAGCGCTACCGCGCCGACAACGGCGTGGACTACACCTCGGCCGAGGTGATCTGCTCGGCCGGCGGCAAGCAGGCGCTCTTCAACAGCGTGCTGGCGCTGTTCGGCCCCGGCGACGAAGTGATCACCCACATGCCCGGCTGGCCGACGCTGGTGGAGCAGATCAAGCTGGCGGAGGCCACGCCGGTGATCGTGCGGTCGCAGCCCGAGACCGGGTTCCGGCTCACCGCCGACATGTTCCTGGCGGCGATCACGCCGCGGACGCGCGGCATCATCATCAACTCGCCGGCCAACCCCACCGGCGCGCTGATCGACGAAGCGTCGCTGACCGCCATCGCGCGCGAAGCGAACACCCGCGGCATCTGGATCCTGCTCGATCTCTGCTACGACAAGCTGATCTACGAACCGGTGCCGCACAATCTGATCGGCGTGCTGGCGGCCCACAACCGCGATCGATCGGTGCTGTGCGGTTCGGCGTCCAAGGTGTACGCGATGACCGGCTGGCGCTGCGGCTGGGCGGTCGGGCCGCAGCCGCTGGTCAACGCCTGCAACGCGATTCAGAGTCATTCGACCTCCAACGTCTGCTCGATCACGCAGAAGGCGGTGGAAGCCGCGCTGCGCGGACCGCAGGACTGCATCACCCAGATGCTCGACGAGTACCGCCGCCGGCGCGATCAGTTGTGCCAGTGGCTCTCGGTGGAGCCGCGCATCCGGCTGGTCAAGCCGTCCGGCGCCTTCTACCTGTTCCCGGACGTGTCGGAATTTCTCTCGCCCGACGGCCTCCGCACCTCCGCCGAACTGGCGACCGCGCTGCTGAACGAGGCGCGCGTCGCGCTGACGCCCGGCGAGGCATTCGACGCGCCGGGATTCCTGCGCATTTCCTACGCGACGTCGATGAAGGAGCTCGAGCGGGGAACCGAGCGCATCCTGGAGTTCCTCGCCGCGCGCGCAGGCGCTCGTGCCACTTCCGTCTGACATCCTCGAGGCGCTGCGCGCCATCGTCGGCGCCGAGCACGTGCGAACCGATGCGGCGGCGCTGGAAGCCTACGGCGCCGACGGAATGAAGCGCGGCCACCCGGCCGACGTCGTCGTCCTTCCTGACGGCGCCGACCACGTGTCCGCGATCCTCGCGCTCTGTTCCGCGCACCGGCTGCCGATCGTCCCGCGCGGCGGCGGCACCGGATACACCGGCGGCGCCGTTCCGCTGCACGGCGGTGTCGTCCTCTCGCTCGAGCGGATGAACCGCATCCTCGAGATCGACGAAGAGAACCTGATCGCCGTCGTCGAGCCGAACGCCGTGACCGGCACGATCCAGGACGCCGTGGAGCGCGTCGGCCTGTTCTATCCGCCGGACCCGGCGTCGCTGCGCATCTCGGCGATCGGCGGCAACGTCGCCGAATGCGCCGGCGGGCCGCGCGCGTTCAAGTACGGCACGACCAAGCACTACGTGCTCGGCCTGCAGGCGGTGCTGCCCGGCGGCGCGATCATCGAGACGGGCGGCAAGGTGGTGAAGAACGTGGTGGGCTACGACCTCACGCACCTGCTGGTCGGATCGGAGGGCACGCTCGCGGTGATCACCCGGATCGTCCTGCGGCTGGTGCCGAAGCCGCCGGTGCAGTCCACGCTGCGGGCGACGTTCGCCACGATCGGCGAGGCGACGCAGGCGGTGAACCACGTCATCAGGGCGCGGGTGGTTCCCGCGGCGGTGGAGCTGATCGACGGCGATTCGCTCGAAGCGGTGGCGGCCTACCTGGGCGTCCGCGCGCTGGCGCCCGCGGGCACCGGCGCGCTGCTGCTGCTCGAAGTCGACGGACTGGCGGAGTCCGTCGTCGAGGAAGCGGCGCGGTGCGAGCAGGCCTGCCGCGCCGCGGGGGCCACCGAAGTGCTCCGTGCCCGCGACGAAGCGGAGCGGCAGGAGATCTGGCGCGTCCGCCGCGAGCTGTCGCCGGCGCTGAAGACGATCACGCCGATCAAGTTCAATCACGACGTGGTGGTTCCCAAGGGGCGCATCCCGCAGCTGTTCGAACTGGTCGAGCGGCTGAAGCGCGATTACCGCCTCCGCATCCCGTGCTTCGGCCACGCCGGGGACGGCAACATTCACGTCAACATCATGGTCACGCCGGGCGATGCGGACGAGATGCGCCGCGCGCACGAGGCGGAGCGGGCGCTCTTCCAGGGCGTGGTGGCGCTGGAGGGCTCGATCAGCGGCGAGCACGGCATCGGCTTCGCCAAGGCCAAGTACCTGAGCCTGGAGCTGGACGCCGCGACGATCGAGGCGATGAAGGCCGTGAAGCGCGCCTTCGATCCGCACGGTATCCTGAATCCCGGAAAGATCTTCCCCCAGTAAGCCCGACCGTCAGGTCGGGCGTGCGGCTGGCCGTCCCCGCTGTTAGTATCCCGGCATGATTAGCAGTACGCGGACGGCGCTGGCCGTCGCATTGGCCGTGGCGCTTGGCTCGGCAACGGCGCCCGCCCGGCAGAAGCGACCCATCACCGAGCACGACCTGTTCAAGTTCACCTGGATCGCCGACCCGCAGATCGCCCCCGACGGCGGAACCGTGGCCTTCGTGCAGGTCGTGGTCAACGAGAAGGACAACAAGTACGAGTCGGCGATCTACGTCGTTCCGGCGGCGGGCGGAAGTCCGCCGGCGCGGCTGACGAGCGGCACCCGGGACGCCTCGCCGCGGTGGGCGCCGGATGGGACATGGCTCGCGTTCGTCCGGCCGGACGAGAAGGACATGCCGCAGATCCACGTGCTGCCGATGAACGGCGGCGAGGCGCGGCCGCTCACCGCGCTGCCGCGCGGCGCGAGCGCGCCGGTGTGGTCGCCCGACGGGCGCACGATTGCCTTCTCGAGCACCACCACCGCCGACGATCTGAAGAAGCCGGATCCGGCGGCGAAGCCGGAGCGGAAGTCCGACGTCAAGGTGGTGTCCAGCGCGGTGTATCGCGCGAACGGCAATCCGGCCTACACCGATCCCGATCGGCGGTCGCACATCTGGACGGTCGCGTTCAGCGCCGCGGGGGAGAAGCCGTCGCCGAAGCAGATCACCACGGGCGCGTTCGACGAGCGCGGCCCGCAGTGGTCGCCCGACGGCGCGCACATCTATTTCGTCTCGGACCGCGTGGCCGAGTCGTATTACAACCTGCCCGATTCCGATCTCTACCGCGTCCCCGCCGCCGGCGGAGACATCGCGCGGGTCGCGAGCATCGACGGCGGCATCGGCACGTTCGCGCTCTCGCCGGACGGGAAGAGGGTGGCATTCGTCGGCAGCTTCCGCGGCGAACCGGTGCGGTCGTACAGCCAACCCGACCTGTGGATCGCCGACGTCGGCGGCAGCGGCGCGCCGAAGAATCTCACTGCCGCGTACGACTTCGACGTCAACGGCGGCATCGGCGGAGACCAGGCGGCGCCGCGCGGCGAGCAGCCGAAGCCGATCGTCTGGAGCCGGGACGGCGGAACGGTGATCGTGACGGCAGGGGAGCACGGCAGCTCGAACCTGCAGCGCGTGACCGTCGCCACCGGCAGGATCGAGCCAGTGACGGCCGGAGCCCACGACGTCGTCGCCTACACCGCCTCGCGCGACGGCGCGTCGATCGCCGCGACGATCTCGACGCAGACGAATATCGGCGATCTCGCGATCGTCAAGAACGGGGCGGCGCCGCAGCAGCCCGCACTGATCACGCACGTGAACGAGACGCTGTTCTCGTCGATCGCCCAGAGCGAGCCGGAGGAGATCTGGTATTCCAGCTTCGACGGGCGCAGGATCCAGGGCTGGATCCTCAAGCCGCCGGACTTCGATCCGTCGCGCAAGTACCCGTTGATCCTGCAGATCCACGGCGGCCCGCACAGCGCCTACGGCAACGTCTACACCCACGAGTTCCAGTGGATGGCGGCGAAAGGCTACGTCGTGCTGTTCACGAACCCGCGGGGCAGCACCACCTACGGCCAGGAGTTCGGCAACCTGATCCAGCACCGCTATCCGGGGGACGACTACAAGGATCTGATGGCCGGCGTCGACGAAGTGCTGAAGCGCGGCTACGTCGACGCCAATCGCCTCGGGGTCACCGGCGGCAGCGGCGGCGGGCTGCTGACCAACTGGACCATCACGCAGACTCCACGGTTCAGGGCGGCCGTGTCGCAGCGCGACATCGCGGACTGGTACGGCTTCTGGTTCACCGCCGACTTCACGCTGTTCCAGCCCACCTGGTTCCGCAAGGCGCCATGGGAGGATCCCGACGACTTCCACGCGCGCTCGCCAATTACGCACGTCGGAAAGGTCACGACGCCGCTGATGCTGATCCTCGGAGATCTGGACTATCGCACGCCGCCGGGCGAGGGCGGCGAGCAGATGTTCCGCGCCCTGAAGTACCGCCGCATCCCGACGGTGATGGTCCGGTTTCCGCGCGAAACGCACGAGCTCTCACGCTCGGGCGAGCCATGGCACCGCATCGAGCGCCTCCAGCACATCGTCGGCTGGATGGACAAGTGGCTGCAGGGGAAGACCACGACGACCTACGAGCAGTAAGCCGAGATCGCCTGACGGGCGTCTGAAGTGCAGGAGGTCCGATGCTGCAGGACGTACGCTTCGTGCTTCGTTCCTTCGCGCGGCAGCGCGCGTTCGCCGCAGTCGCCATCCTGACCGTCGCGCTCGGAGTCGCGCTGACGACGACGATGTTCAGCGTGGCCGATAACCTGTTGTACCGGCCGCTGCCGTACGCCCAGCCGGACGAGTTGTACGAGATCGTCGGCGCCAACAAGGGGGATACCGCGAGCCGCGTGTCCGGAGCGGTGGGCGACTACCTGGCGTGGCGCGACACCGGTGTGTTCGCCAGCCTGGGCGCCGCTCGCCACACCACGCTCGTCGTCCTGAGCGGAGGGGCCGAACCGCGCCGCCTCCTGGCAGCGCCGGTCGACGAGCACTTCCTTCCGACGCTCGCGGTTCAGCCGGCGCTGGGTCGAGCCTTCGCTGCCGATGACTGCCGCGAGGGAGCCCGGGCAGTCGTCTTGATCTCATCAGGGATGTGGCGCACCGATTTCGGCGCCGATCCGGCTGTCATCGGCAGACACGTCGATGTGGACGGCAGCCCGGCCGAGATCGTCGGCGTCCTGCCCGCGGACTTCCTCTTTCCCGTGTCGACGGTCTCGTCCAACGCGCAGCGGGTCGACATCCTGCGTCCCTTGATCGTCCCGGCGGCCCAGCGGGTGGATCACAACATCCGCGGGTATCGCGCCATCGGAAGGCTGGCGCGAGGCGTGTCGCCGGCGGATGCACAGGCGCGACTGGACGCCGCCCAGCAGGCCGTGCGTCCGCGCTACCGGCCGACGAACGCGAGGCCCGGGGCCTTCGACGGCGTACGAATGCTGCCCCTGGCGTCGGCCATGGTCGGCAAGGGCACGCGCAGTGCGGCGGCGCTGCTGCTCGTGGCGGCGATCGCCGTGCTGCTGGTCGGCTGCGTGAACGTCGCCAACATGCTGCTCGCCCGCGGCGCCGAGCGCGCGCGGGAACTGGCCATCCGCACCGCGATCGGAGCGACCCGCGCCAGGCTGGCGCGGCTCGTTCTCGTCGAGGCGGTGACGATCTCGCTCGTCGGCGGTGCGCTCGGGTTCCTGCTGGCCAGGGCGGCGTTCGGCCTTCTGCTGGCGCGGCTGCCTCCGCGGTTCGCCACGGTCCGTCTCCCGGAGATGGATGGACGCATCGCCGTGTTCGCGATCCTGTTATCTCTCGCAGTCGGCGTGGTCTTCGGCCTGCTGCCGGCGCTGAGGCAGTCGCGCGCGGAATTCGCCGCCGCGATCAAAAAGGCCGGCGCGGGCGCGACCGGCCGTCCGGGCTGGACCCACGACGCACTGGTCTTCGGCGAGGTCACGCTCGCCGTGATGCTGGTCGGTGCGGGTGCACTGGTGCTGCGCTCCTTCGCCAACGTGCTGCGCGTCGATCCGGGCCTCGACACCCCGCGTGTGCTGACGCTTCAGATCACGCCCCCCGCGAGGCTCTCCCGAACCGCCGTCGCCGAGCGGTCGGTGTTCTACCGCAACGTACTGGATGCCGTGCAGGGCGTGCCGGGCGTACAGGGCGCCGCGCTCACCAACAACGTGTTGATGTCCGGCGGGCACTACGAGTCCAGTCTCAGCGTCGAAGGCGTGGCGTCGACGAGACTGTACACCCGCGGAAACAACGTGACGGAAGTGCGCGTCACCGCGGACTACTTCCGGGTCATGGGTATTCCGCTGGTGGCGGGGACGGCCTTTCCGCGCGAGATGACGGGCGACGAGCCGATCGCGATCGCCTCCACCCGTGTCGGTCGATTCGCCGACGTCAATCCGCTCGGCCGCGACGTCGTGTCATTCGCCAGGCCCGCGGCGGGCAGCGCGCCGGCGCGGCGGTACCGCATCATCGGCGTCGCCGCTGACGTACGGGATCGCGGCCTCGATTCGGAGCCGCTCTCGATCTTCTATCTCCCCTTCAGCGGGGATGGCGGCGTCACGCTGCTCGCCCGCGGCGATCAGCCGATGGCGCTCGCGCCCGCGGTGACCAGCGCGATTCACGCCCTCGAGCCTGCCGCGGTCGTCGACCAGATCCGCACGCTCGACGACCTGGTGCAGCGTTCGCTGGCGGAGCGCCGGTTCAACGCCTTCTTGTACGCGGCGTTCTCTGTTTCGGCGCTGCTGCTCAGCGCGGTGGGCGTGTACGGCGTCGTCGCCTACGGGGTGAGCCGGCGCACGCGCGAGATGGGCATCCGCGTGGCGCTCGGCGCGGACGGCCGGCGGCTGCTGGCGTCCATCGGCGGCCGCACAGCCGCGGTGCTCGCCGCAGCGACGCTTGCCGGCCTCGGTGGTCTCCTGGCGCTCCGCGGCGTGTTGCGCTCCCTCGTCTTCGAGCTGGCTCCCGACGATCCGTCGACGATCGCAGGATCGGTGGCGATTCTGGTGGTCGCCGCCGCAGCTGCCGTGCTCATCCCGGCGCGGCGAGCCGCGCGCGTGGATCCCATGCTGGCGCTGCGCGCCGAATAGCCGGGCTGGTTGCGGAGAGCTGGACGGCTCGTTGCAATGGAGCACAGCCAGGAGAGACACATGAGATCGATCCTCGCAGTGCTCGTGGCCGCCGGCACCCTGGCGTGCTCCTCGCCGTCGGCCGATCAGGCGCCGAAATCCGTCGCTCCGCCGAAGGATGCCGCAAACCCCGTGAGCCGCCTCCCGGACGGCTGGAAGGCACGGCTGGACGACCCGAACACGAAGGACACCGGCACGGTCCAGATGGAGAAGGACGCGATCGTGTTCGCCGGCGGACCTGGCGGCATTTACTACAAACCGGATGTGAAGGCGGAAAAAGACTACACGGTGATCGCCGCGTTCACCCAGCAGAAGACGCTGCCCGCGCCGCAGCCGTACGGCCTCTTCGTGTCCGGGACCGACCTGGACAAGGACACCTGCCGCTACACCGCATTCCTCGTCCGCCAGGATGGCATGTATCAGATCGTCTCGAGGAACGGCGGCAAGGACACCGTCGTCGTCGACTGGCGGGTCGCCACCGCGATGCGGGAGCCGAAGGGCGTGAAGCCGACCAACACGCTGGAGATCCGCGCGATGCAGGACGCCGTGCATTTCCTGATCGGCGACAAGGAAGTGCACCAGATGCCGCGTGGTAAGGTTGGCCCGGACGGAATCGCCGGCGTGCGACTGGGGCCGGGACTGAACGTCCAGGTCACCCGGCTGGAGATCAAGAAGTTTCCCGAATGAGCCCGATGCCATGCTCCAGGACCTGCGCTTCGCGCTGCGACTCCTGAACCGCCATCGCAGCTACGCGGCGGTGGCCGTGCTCACCGTTGCCCTCGGCGTCGGCGCCAACACCGCGGTGTTCAGCATCGCCGACTCGGTGCTCTTCCGGCCGCTGCCGTTTGCCGACGCCGATCGTTTGTTCGTCCTGCGCATCGCCGACATCCAGACCAGGCAGACATTCGGATTCCTGCCGGTGTCGGCCGTCGACGCGGCGCGCGCCAGCGGACTTTTCGATCGCATCGGGCCCGCCGAGCCGCGCGACACCCGCATCTACATCCGCGGGAGCAGCGGACTCGACCTCCTGTCGCTGACGCCGGTCTCGCGCGACTATCTCGGCCTGGCCCCCGTCCGGCCGCTGCTCGGGCGTTCGTTCGCTGCCGAAGACTCAGGGACGCGCGCGGTGCTGCTGTCGCATCGCGCCTGGATGCGTCACTTCGGCGGCGATCCGTCGGTCGTCGGTCGCGTCCTGCCTGCCGCGGTCAGGACGATGGATGCGAGTGCGCTTCCGGATCAGAGCTTTCACGTCGTCGGGGTGCTGCCGCCGCGTCTTCGCCTGCCGCTGGTGAACGCGCCCGACGGCGTGACGCTGATGCCAGACGCGCCGGCGGGGGGGACGATGGCGCCGTTTACACCGCTGGTCCGCCTGCGCACGGGCGTCACTGCGGCCGCCGCCGAGGCGCAGCTGAGCGGCGTCCATGGGGAAGAACTGGTCCCCGGCAAGACGGCGTTGCGTCTCGTGCCCGTGCGCGAGGAGATGGCGGCCCGGCAGGATGCGGTGCTGTGGCTGCTGCTGTCGTCGGCCGCGATCGTGCTGATCGTCGCGTGCGTCAATCTCGCGAACCTGATGCTGGCGCGCGGAACCGCGCGCGGCCGGGAACTCGCGGTCCGCGCCGCGCTCGGCGGCACTCGCGGGCGGTTGATCCGGCTGCTGCTCGTCGAAGCACTCTGCATTGCCGCGCTTGGGACCGCGGCCGGCCTGGCCGGCGCCTACCTGGGCTTCCGCGTGCTGGCCGATCGACTTCCACCAGCGCTGGCGCGCGTCGCCGATCCGGCGTTCGACGTGCGGGCGCTGGGCTTCGCAATCGTCACCGCCATGCTGGCCGCCGCGGCGTTCAGCGTGCTGCCGGCGCTCCGCCTCTCGCGTGCGGATCGCGGGGACGGGCTTCGCCTCGCGCGGCTGCAGCGGGACCCGCCGCGCCGCGGCAGGGGACTGCTGGTCGCGATCCAGGCCGCGATCTGCGTGGCGCTGCTCGTCGGCGCCGGCCTGGTGGCGCGCAGCCTCCTCGCACTGTTGACGCAGGATCTCGGCTTCGACACGCGCCGGATGGTCGTGAGCTTCGATCTGCCGGCGCACGTCGTCCGTCGCGGCGGCGCCCTTCGCGCGGACACGGCGGCGCGCGCCGCGTTCTATCGCGCCCGGCTGAATGAGATCCGGGCGATACCAGGGGTCCGCGCGGCCGGCGCGGCGCTCGCGGCGCCGTTCTCCGGCGTCGCACCCGACGCGCCGCTGTCCGATCGGCGAGTGGAAGACGGCGGCGGTGTCTACAGCGTGTCCTCCGGCTATTTCGCGGCAATCGGCATCCCGTTGCTCGCCGGCCGCGACTTCACCGATGAAGAGAGCGCGACGGGGTCGCCCGTTGGCGTGCTCAACGAGACGGCGGCACGGACGATGTGCGGCAATGCGACCGCGTGCCTCGGCCGGGTGGTGCACGCGCCGCGGCAACCGGCGCGGACGGTGATCGGAGTCGTCGGTGACGCACGGCGATCGGCGCGCCGCGCGGCGATTCCCGCGATGTACGTGCCGTTCGACCCCGCGCGCTTCTCGGTTGCCTCGCTGGTCATTGATGCGGACGAGTCGCCGGCGACCCGCGGCGCGCTGCGGCGCGCGCTGTCCGCGCCGCCGGACGCACGCCTCGTGCTCGGGTCGCTGGACGAGGACTTCGATCGCGAGCTGGCGCCGTACCGGTTCAACGCGATTGTCGTCGGCGCGTTCGGGCTGCTCACGCTCGCGCTGTCGATCGTCGGCGTCTTCGGCGTGATGACCGCGGTGGTGACCGAGCGCACGCGGGAATACGGCATCAGGCTCGCGCTGGGTGCCACCCGTGAGCGCGTCAACCGGCACGTCCTCAGGCAGGCCGCGGTGCCGCTCGCCTCCGGCCTCGCCGCCGGTATCGCGCTCGCCATCTGGGGCGGCCGCGTTCTGGGCAGCCTGTTGTTCGGCGTCGTGCCGCTCGATCCGCCGTCGTTCGCCGCGGCGAGCGCAATCGTGCTGCTGGCCGGCATGGTCGCCGCATGGGCCCCGGCCCGACGAGCCGGCAGGGTAGATCCGATCGCCGCGCTCCGCGCCGAATGATCGTTTGAGCCGGCATTCGGCAGCGCTGGGTCAGTAGTGGGCGGGGCTCTCGCCGATGGCGATGATCGAACACTGGCGCACCGTCTTCAAGCCGAGGGACTGCGCTCTCTCGATCACCGCGCGCCCGTCCGCTCCCGGGTTGAGCCAGACCTCCGCGATCCCCTTCTTCGCCAGGTCATCCATGACGCGAACGCCGACCGGCGGCGGCACGTACACCGTCGCGAGATCGATGTCGCCCGGAACGTCGAGCACGGAGGGAAACGCGCGGTAGCCTTCGACTTCGGTTTCCACGGGATTGATCGGAATCACGATATAGCCGCGCTGCGCGAAGGCGCGCAGCGCCTTGTTGCCGAACTTGTCGCGATTGGATGAGGCGCCGATCACGGCGACGGTCTTCATGGATCGATTCTCGCACGTCAGGGCCGACACGGTCAGGCTCCAAGGAGGCGCAGGATGGCTCGATTCACCGAGGTCGCACCTGGCGTGGCGTTCATGCGCTGCGCGTTCGTCAACATCGCCGCGCTCGGCGATCGCTCGCGCTGGATCCTGGTCGACGCGGGGCTGCAAGGATACGGCGCTGCCATCCGCGCGGCCGCCGAGGCGCGGTTCGGCCCCGGCACACGCCCATCCGCCATCGTCCTCACGCACGGGCACTTCGATCACGTTGGCGCCTTGAATGAAGCCGAGCTGTTGGCGGACTGGGACGTACCGATATTCGCGCATGCGCTGGAACTGCCGTACCTCACGGGACGGTCGCCGTATCCACCGCCGGATCCCCTCGTCGGCCGCGGTGCGATGGCGCTCCTGTCGCGGCTGTATCCGCGCGGCCCGATCGATCTCGGCGGCCGGGTACACGAGCTGCCGTCCGACGGCAGCGTCCCCGACGCGCCGGGATGGCGCTGGGTTCACACCCCCGGCCACACGCCGGGCCACGTCTCGCTCTTCCGCGATCTCGACAGGACGCTCCTCGCCGCGGACGCGCTCACGACGACCAAACAAGAGTCGATGGCGGCGGTCCTGACGCAGCGCCGCGAGCTGCACGGGCCGCCGGCCTATTACACTCAGGACTGGGATCGCGCGCGCGAGTCGTTCCGCGCGCTGGTCCGCCTGGCGCCGGACCTCATCGTGTCGGGCCACGGCCAGCCGTCGAGCGGCCGCGACCTGCGCGACGAATTGACGGTCCTCGCCGACAATTTCGATCGGCTGGAGCGGCCGGCGTTCGGCCGCTATGCCAGGCAGGCGGCGGTCGCCGACGAGACCGGCGTGGTGATGCTGCCGCCCGATCCGCTGCCCGCCGTGCTCGCCGGCGCCGGAGCCATGGCGGCGGCGGGTGCGCTGGTCTGGATGGCGTCGAAACGGCCGGCAGCCGGTAACCGGCAGCCGGTAGCCGGTAGCCGGTAGCCGGTAGAGAAATACTTTATGGCGACTCTCGCCGACGTTCTCGAGGCGCGCACTACGGAAGCGGCCCCCGAGCTGATCGAGCCGCTCACCAAGGGGCGGATCCGCTGCTACTCGTGCGGGCACGAGTGCCCGATCCCCGAGGGGGCGGTCGGGGTGTGCAAGGTGCGCTTCGTCCGGGACGGGCGGCTGCACGTGCCATGGGGGTACGTCGGCGGCGTGCAGTGCGATCCGATCGAGAAGAAGCCGTTCTTCCACGCGCATCCCGGGGCGCTCGCCTACAGCTTCGGGATGCTCGGCTGCGATCTGCACTGCTCGTACTGCCAGAACTGGGTCACGTCGCAGGCGCTGCGCGATCCCAGTGCGGTGTCGCCGCCCGTCGACGCGGCGCCCGAGGCGCTCGTCGCCGATGCGCAGCGGCTCGGCGCGCGCGTGGTCGTCTCGACCTACAACGAGCCGCTCATCACCAGCGAGTGGGCGGTGGCGATCTTCAAGCAGGCGCGCGCCGCCGGGCTGATGACCGCCTTCGTGTCGAACGGCAACGGCACGGAGCGGGTGCTCAACTACCTGCGGCCGTGGATCGATCTCTACAAAGTGGATCTCAAGAGCTTCGACGATCGCCATTACCGCCAGCTGGGCGGACGGATCGATCCGATCCTGTTCACGATCCGCCGCCTGCACGCGCTCGGGATCTGGCTCGAGATTGTCACGCTGCTGATTCCCGGCTTCAACGACGATCCCGACGAACTGCGCCGGCTGACGGCGTTCATCGCCTCCGTTTCCCCCGACATCCCGTGGCACGTCACCGCGTTCCACAAGGACTACCGGATGAGCGACCCGGAGAACACCACGCCGGAGATGCTGATGAACGCGGCGGCGATCGCCCGCGAGGCGGGGCTGCGCTACGTCTATGCCGGCAACATCCCGGGCCGCGTCGGCGACCTGGAGAACACCCGCTGCCACCACTGCGCCGCGCTGCTGGTCGAGCGGTACGGCTATCTGATTCGCGCATACCACCTGACGCCCGAGGGGCGCTGTCCGCAGTGCGGCACGGCGATCCCGGGGCGCTGGGGGGCGGCATTCGACGGCCAGATCGCGTCGGCGCCGTTCCTCCCGGGCACAAGGCGGTTGCGGATGTTCTAGGGACTGTCTATACTGCGTCCCGCCCACCAACCGTTCCGTTCAATTCCACGCGATACCCAATGCCGAATCAGAAACGCAAGGACTCCGCCGCCGATGCTCCGCGGCGCGCCCGGCCGCGACCCGCGCCGGAAGCCTCCGCCGCCGCGGCGCCGCCGGAGGCGCCGGCCGTGGCCGATCCGCCCGCCGCCGATCCCGGAGCCGCCGATCCGGTAGCCGCCGATCCGCCGCCGGCGCCCGCACCGGCGGCCGCGCCGCCGCCGGCCGCTCCCAGGGCCCAGACGGCGCCCGCCGCCGCCTCGCCGCCACCCGCGCCGCCGCGGCAGGAGCGCCTGAATCTCGCGGATCTGAAGGACAAGAGCATCCAGGAGCTGACGCAGATCGCCAAGGACCTCAACGTCCAGGGAGCCACCGGCATGCGCAAGCAGGATCTGATCTTCCAGATCCTCAAAGCGCAGACCGAGAAGAGCGGCTTCATCTTCTCGGAAGGCGTGCTCGAGGTCCTGCCCGACGGCTTCGGCTTCCTCCGCGCGCCCGACTACAACTACCTGCCCGGTCCCGACGACATCTACGTCTCGCCGTCGCAGATCCGCAAGTTCGACCTGCAGACCGGGGACACCGTCTCGGGGCAGATCCGATCGCCGAAGGAGGGTGAGCGCTATTTCGCGCTGATCAAGGTCGAGGCGGTCAACTTCGAGGCCCCCGAGCACGTCCGCGACAAGCTGTTCTTCGAGAACCTGACGCCGCTCTATCCGCAGGAGAAGTTCACCCTCGAGACGGCGTCCGACAACCTCTCGGGCCGCGTCATGGACCTGATGACGCCGATCGGCCGCGGCCAGCGCGGGCTGATCGTCGCGCCGCCGCGCACCGGCAAGACGATGCTGCTGCAGAACATCGCGCAGTCGGTCGCGAAGAACCACCCCGAGGTGTACCTCATCGTCCTGCTGATCGACGAGCGGCCGGAAGAAGTCACCGACATGCAGCGCTCGGTGAACGGCGAGGTCATCGCCTCGACGTTCGACGAGCCGGCACAGCGCCACGTGCAGGTGGCGGAGATGGTGATCGAAAAGGCCAAGCGGCTCGTCGAGCACAAGAAGGACGTCCTCATCCTGCTCGACTCGATCACCCGGCTCGCGCGCGCCTACAACGCCGTCATCCCCTCGTCGGGCAAGGTCCTGTCGGGCGGCCTCGACTCGAACGCGCTGCAGAAACCGAAGCGGTTCTTCGGCGCGGCGCGCAAGGTGGAGGAGGGGGGCTCGCTCACCATCATCGCCACCGCGCTGATCGACACCGGCTCGCGCATGGACGACGTGATCTTCGAGGAGTTCAAGGGCACGGGCAACATGGAGATCCATCTGGATCGCAAGCTGTCCGACAAGCGCGTGTTCCCGGCGATCGATCTGCAGAAGAGCGGCACCCGCAAGGAAGAATTGCTGATGCCGCGCGAGGATCTCAATCGCGTCTGGGTGCTGCGAAAGGTGCTGTCGCCGCTGTCGGCGACCGAGGGCATGGAACTGCTGCTCGACAAGATGGGGAAGGCGAAGTCGAACGCCGATTTCCTCAACTCGATGCAGCGCGCTTAGGCGAGCGGAGCGCAGCGACGCGAGCCACGCGAGTGAGCCGAGCGGCGCCCTCACGCGTCAGTGGGTGCCGCGAGCGAACGAGCGTGCAGGGGAGTCCGAGGGGCGAAGCCCCTCGGAGAGAAAAGATTTCCTCAACTCGATGCAGCGCGGCTGAAGGTGATCGGGCGATCGGCCGATCGGGTGGTACGTCAGTGCTGCGGGCGCTTCAGCACCAGGGACAATCCGGTGACGCCGGCCGCATCCACGCGGACCCGCGTCGCCTGTTCCTTCAGCCCGCGGAGAAAATCCGGATCCGACCAGTCGCCCGGCCGGACGTACTCGAGCGGCACCGCGAGATATTCCCCGGGGACCACGTGGCGGAATTCGAACACGCCGGCCGCGTCGGGACGTGCCGTCCGGATCAACCGCGAATTCTCCTCCCACTTGTCCGCGTCCTCGGGAAACATCAGCACCGATCCGTCGGCCGGGCGATTCGCCTGGTCGAGCAGCGTCCCGGCGATCGTCGGCAGCGTCTTCGAGAGCACGATGGTCACACCTTCGATGTGCTGCCCGCTCGCCACGTCGATCGAGGTGTCCGCCAGGTCCTTGCCGAAATAGTCGATCGATCGCACGGCCCACCCGGCCGGCAGCGACGTGACCGACAGCGAATGCCGGCCGATGACGTCCTTGACTTCAAACGTCCAGTCGTCCTTGACGCGCCCGTTGTCCGCATTGAACGCGGTGAACGTGGTGGCGGCGTCGACCGGCCGCGTATTGACGCGCATCCGCTGATCCGGAGCGGGCAGCGGCGCCCCGCTGTCGGCGACCACTCGACCCGAGATCGTGCCGCCGGCTCCGGTGACGAGCAGCACGCCGGACACGTCCTCCCCGCTGAGCGCGACGATCGTGGTGGCCCCTTCCAGGCCTCGTTCCTTGTCGCCCGGCCTGCGCACGGTGAGGCGATACTCGCCGGGCGCCAGCGACTTGATGGTGAAGCTGCCATCCGCGCCGATCTTGGTGCCGGGCATGCCGAACGTCGAGCCGCCCGAAGGGCTCATGAACTCCTGCGAGACCTCGACCGACTCGCCCGCGAGCGGCGCCCCCGATGACGCGCTGGCCGTGCCGGAGATCGAGGCGACGCGCCCGGGCACCATCGCGAAGTCGGGCGCGATCGCTTCCTGACCGGAGACGACCTTGACCGGCTGCGCATCGGCGGGGTTCGCCGTACCGGCGGCGTAGGTCGTATTGAACCCGATGCGCTCCTTCGGGTTCTCGTCGACCGTCCACGTGTCCCGCGTCGTGGCCATCACGAAGTAGTCACCGGGTTCGAGTCCGGTGATCCGGTACTGGCCGGTTTCGTCGGTGCGATTGAAGCTGGCGCCTCCCGGGGCGCGGACCAGCCGCTTGCGGCCGCGGAAGTAGCGCCAGTGGGCTGGAAACACGCTCACGTTCGCCAGCGGCTCGCCGACCTCGTCCGTGATCCGGCCGGCGATCGATCCGGTCCGCGGCAGGGCGAGACTGAGATCGGTGATCTGCTGCCCGTCGGCAATCTGCAGCGGCCGTCCCGCTTCGCCGACCCGCCGCTGGCCGTATTGCACCTGAAGAAAACCGGGGCGCGACGCGGTCAGGTTGTACCGGCCCGCGGGCAGGTCCTTGAATTCGAACAGCCCCTGCGCGGTCGTGCTCATCGATCGGGATTCGGTGAGGTCAGGCGAGGACAGCGACACCTGCACGCGGCGGAGCGGCTTTCCGGTGTCGGCGGTCACGACCTTCCCTTTGACCGTTGCGGTGCCCTTCTGCGTGACGACGTCGCGCGGCGGCGGGGACGCGGCCTGATAGCTCGTGGCTTGCGCGACCAGCAGCATGACAGCAAGACATGACGTCACGGGCCCTCCTGAGCGGCGGCAGTGTAGCACCGCTGCCGGAATGCGAGGCCAGGGGCTCAGTACGCGCAGCTGGTGCCGAGGCCCTGCACGGCGAGTGCGTCGAGCACGAGAACGTTCTCGGCCGGGCTCGGCAGCGAGGATGTCGTGCCGGCGCTCGTCCCGCCGCCGATCACGACGCGTCCGCCCTTGAACTTCATCCCCGGCTCGATCAGCGCCGACTTCTTGATCAGGCCGGTGACCTCGGCGCGCTGCCCGTCCTGCTCCTTGACGACGTTCATCACGTCTTTCTTGCCGGCCAGCCTGAATGTCGTGCTGCGGATGTTGACGCCGGAGGTGGTGTCGGTCTGACGGACGTCGGCGGCGCGGATCACGCGGCCCTTGATGCAGCCGGTGATCACGACCATCACCGAGTCCTTCGGCACTTTCGGGCGCTCTTCCTGCGCCGGTAGAAACGGGGCGACGGCGACGAGACAGGCGAGCGCGGCTTTCACGACCATGGGACCCTCCAGCGGGCAGGCGATCCCACGATAACACGCGCCGCCATGCCGATTACGAGACCGGGGCCGCGGCGACGATTCCGTAACGGCGGCGGCGGCGTCCGTCAGCCATCCCGCGGTCGTTCCGCGGGCACGCCGCTTGCCCGGCTCGCGCGCATGCCGACATCCTTGCTTCTCCTGGCGCTGCTGGCCGGCGCGCCGCAGGTGACACAGACGGATCCCGCCCGGGCGGGATGGGAAGCGATCCAGCGCGGAGACGGCGAGAAGGCGGCATCCGCCTTCCGCGCCGTTCTCGCCGCGGATCCCAACGACGTGCGCGCGCTCACCGGCGCCGGCATGGCGGCGCATCTGACGGGACGCCCCGACCAGGCGATCAACTACCTGAAGAAGGCCGTGCAGATCGAGCCGGAGTACGTGCAGGCCCACTACATGCTGGGACAGATCGCCTACAGCCAGGGCGATCTCGACCTCGCGATCAAGTCGTACGAGAAAGTCGTCAAGCTCGCGCCCGGCAGCCGGGCGATCTACCAGCAGCTCGAGGAGTGGAAGAAGGAAGCGGCGCTGCACGACACCTTCGCCGCCAGGCCGACCGCGCGCTTCACAGTCATGTTCGAGGGGCCCGAGCAGCAGGCGATCGCGACGCGGGTCTCGAACACGCTCGAGGCCGCCTATGCGCGCATCGGCCGCACGCTGAACACGTACCCGTCCGATACGGTGACCGCGATCCTCTACACGCGGCAGCAGTTCCGCGACATCACCAAGTCGCCGTCGTGGGCGGCCGCCGCCTACGATGGCCGGATCCGGATCCCGGTGCTGGGCGCGTTGAAGAACCCCGCCGAGCTCGATCGCATCGTCACGCACGAGTACGTGCACGCGCTGGTGCAGCAGATGTTTCCGCGGGTGCCGGGCTGGCTGAACGAAGGCCTGGCGACGCTGCTGGAGGGCGGCGACCGGACGTGGCTGACGGCGCGGCTGCGCGCGGCAGGGGAGTTGATTCCGCTCGCCAGCCTCGACGCCGCGTTCAGGACCTCCGACGGCGACGAAGCGGCGCTCGCGTACGCGCAGAGCTACGTGGGCGCCAGGATCCTGTCGCAGCGCCTCGGCGCCAACTTCCCGGTCTTCCTGCAGTACGTCAGCAACGGCACGCCGTTCGATCAGGCGCTGCTGGTGTTCAACGTCACCGCGGCTGACCTGGAGAAGGAGTGGAAGCGCCAGGCTGGCGCCAGCGGAGTTAACGGAGGGGGACGGAGGGAACGGATCTCACACGGAGGAACGGAGGGAACGGAGGGAATCGGAGGACGAGTAGCAACGTTGCTTCGTTGATCGATGACCGGCCGCGGCCGGACGCGCGCGATGGCCTGACGGACCACCGGACGAAGCACGCCGGCAGGCGCGCCAGCGCTCGACAACACCGCGCTGATCGAAGACCCCTGCTCGGACGAGTCTTCAGCGAGGCGGACGGGCCGGCGGGCGAGCAGGCCCGGAGGGTCGTCGTGCTCACCTTTCGGTTCTGGCAGCGACACTTCGGCGCGCGGCCTCAGGCACTGGGGCAGACGCTCTACTTGAACCGCGAGTCTTACACCGTGATTGGGGTGCTGCCACGTCAATCCTTTGCCACTGGTCCGGAGATTCTCGTACCTCTTGATCTGACGTTCGATCCGACCCTTGCATCTGTCGGCGCCCGGGCTTGGCCGGTCCAGGCCCGTCTCAAACGGGGTGTCACTCCACGCATGGCCGAACAGCGCCTTCAGCCGCTCTTCGACCAGTTCGCCAAGGAAGCGCCGCGACGGTTTCCGGAGGAGGTGCGTCCGCTCGTACGCAAGTCGAATCGATCGCGCTCGCCTCGAACAGCGGGATGCCACCCGAGTCGGGTCAACAGTCGGTGGTCGAAGTTCCCGGACAGGACATCACACGCGGCGGAGCACCGCTTCTCCAACGGATCAGCGCCGGCTACTTTTCGACGATGAAGATCCCGCTCATTCGAGGCCGCGTGTGGTCGGATTCAGAGAGCGCTGGAACGCCCCACGTCGCCGTC
>DASSPH010000106.1 GCA_035699745.1 Vicinamibacterales bacterium | reverse complement strand
AGAACGGCGGCTTGATGTCTTCCAGCACTTCATACGCGTACGAGTCTTTCGGGACGATGCCGGCATCGGGATACAACATCGGGAAGGCGGCGAGGTCCTTGAGGCGGTTCGCCGAGTCGTTCATCAGCACGCCGCCTTCGTTGCCGTCGGCCAGCTCGTTGCGGATGAACCCGTACGTGCCCTCGAGAAACGTCGTCGGCGTCAGGATGTAGTTCGCCGTCAACGAGTACTTGGTGATGTAGGGGTACGGGGTCTTCACATCGGTGAATCCCGGGATCAGGCCGGACCGCAACAGCGGGCGCTGCCGTTCACCGCCGTAGGTCCAGCTGATGCGCGTCTTGGCGTTGAGCTGGTAGTCGAGGCGGATCGCCGGCTGCTGCCGCAGCTGCTCGACGATGGGAAGCGGCTCGCCTCCCGCGCCGCCCAGCTCGTAGTTGTAGTTGCTGCCCGGCGTCTGCGCCCGGTTGGGCATCGGATACCGGTTCAGAATCGCGAGACCCACCGAATACAACCGGTTCGCCGGAATCCTGCCGAGCACACCGCCATCCTGGAAGCACGCCGTCTGATCGGTGGCATTGCAGGCGCCGGTGAGCGCCGGATCCTTGATGAAGTTGAAGAGCGCGCCGTTGTTGTCGAGGGTCTGCGAGAAATCTCCGGCCCGCTCGAGCGCGGTCGGCACGCGATAGCGAATCGGGTTGCCGTTGTTGATCGGGTTGCTGGTCGGGACGTACTCGTGGCTGTAGAAGAAGAACAGCTTGTTGGTCCCCCCGGGCTTGCCGATGGGGCCGCCGATCGAATAGCCGAGCGTCTTCGACTTGGCCTTGGGCTTCGGGTCGTTATTCAGCTTGTTGAGCATGCGGATCGAGTTCCAGTCGGAATTCTGGAACAGCTCGTAGGCCGAGCCGCGGAACCGATTGGTGCCGCTCTTCGATACGGCGGTGATCTGCAGCCCGCTCGAGCGGCCGAATTCCGCCTGATAGCCCTGCGTCAGGATCTTCACTTCGGCGATGGACTCGATGTTCATGTTGAGCATCTGGCCGTTGTTCCCGGTGTCCATGGCCGAGATGCCGTCCATCATGATGTTGTCCTGGCTCGCGCTCCCCATGCGCGCGCCGTTCTGGTTGGCGCCGCCGTCCCTCACGCCAGGCGCCAGCTGTATGAGGCTGGTGAAGTTGCCGTGGTTGATCGGGAGGTTCTCGACCTGCTGGGTCGTGATGGTGAAGGATCGCTCGCCGCTCTGCGCCTGCACCAGTGGTGACTCGGCGACGACGGTGACCGCTTCGGTCTGGCCGCCGACTTCGAGCGTGATGGGCGGGACCGACACGCGGTCGCCGCCGCTGACGGGTACCGCTTTTCGCTGCGCCGTCTTGAAGCCGCTCATCGTCACTTCGACCGTGTAGGTGGCCGCGGTGACGTTGGGAAAGACGTAGGTGCCGGTCTCGTCCGTCGTCGCGGGCGCGAGTCGCGTGCCGCGCGCTTCGTCGATCAGGATGACCGTGGCGCCGGGCACGACGCCGCCCTGCGCATCCCTTACCGTTCCCGAGATGTTGCCCGTCGTAATCTGCGCCGAAACGTCAAGAGCCGTGGCCACCAGGGCCAACGCCCCCAACGCGACGATCCCGAGCTTCCTCATCATGCGCTCCTCCCGCTGTGTACGCGGACGGCGGACCGGACCGAGCCGTCTCCTCCCACGAAACGCGCCTGAATCCTGTGCAGGCCTGCTTTCTACTTCCTGTTTAGTTCATTGTCAACTCGACACTTAGCGCGGCAGCGCAAACGCAAAGAGGGATGAGCCGCCGCCGATCAGAAGGTACTGGCGCCCGTCCAGCTCGTACGTGACTGGCGCGGTGCCGACCCGGCCGATGCCGGAGTTCCACAGGGTCGCCCCGTCGCGCGTGCGCAGGGCGATCGCGTTGCCCGCGGAATCACCGGTGAACAGCACCCCGGTGGTGGTGGTGAGGACGCCGGCCCCTGCGGCGCCGCCGTGCAGGTCCTTCGTCCACTTGATGTCCCCCGTCTGGTAGTCGATCGCTTTCAGCAGCCCTTTGCCCCAGATGTTGTAGTCGGCGCCGGCCCAGCCGTAGTCCCCATGTTCCGGCTTGAAGAAATAGATCCCGTAGCTGTCCTGCGCGCTGACGATGAACAGCCCTTCACGCGTGTCGACGCTCGGCGAACGGTAGTTGGTCAGACCGGCCTCGTTCGGCGCCATCAGCACGCCGTCGCGCGACGGCTCCTTGGCGGGATCGGGAATCGGCTGTCCCTTCTCGTCGATCCCCTTCGCCCAGTTGACCGGACCGAACGGCCGGGTCAGGAGGTTGCGTCCGGTGGCGCGATCGAGCACGAAGAAATAGCCGCCGCGCGAGGCGTGCATCAGCATCTTCGCCGGCTGCCCCCGGAACGTCCCGTCGACGAGCACCGGGACTTCGTTCGCGTCCCAGTCGTGCGTGTCGTGCGGCGTCGCCTGGAAATGCCACACGAGCTTCCCGGTCTCCGGGTTCAGCGCCACGATGCTGTTGGTATACAGGTTGGGCCCGGGGCGCGCCGGACCGTTCAGCACCGGCGTCGGATTGCCGGTGCCCCAGTACGTCAGGTTCAGCTCCGGATCGTAGGTGCCGGTCATCCACATCTGGCCGCCGAAGTGGGGTCCGTCCTTGGTCGTATAGAACGTCCACTGCAACTCGCCGTTGGTCGGGTCGAACGACTGCAGCAGGCCCGGCAGGTTGTCGAAATCTCCGGACACGCCGACGAGCAGGTGGTTCCGGATCAGCAGCGGCGCCATCGTCGACCAGTAGCCCTTCTTCCAGTCGGCGATCGTGACCTTCCACCGGACTTTGCCGTCTTTCGCGCCGAGCGCGATGAGGTAGGCGTCCGGGGTGGTGAGGTACACGAGATCGCCGTACACCGCCACACCCCGGTGACCGATGTGGAAGGCCTGGTTTTCAGGATGGGTATAGTGCCAGATCTGCCGTCCCGACCGCGCGTCGAGCGCCCACAGATGATCGGGCGCGCTGATGTAGATGACGCCGTTGACGACGATCGGCGAGGCCTTGAGCTGATCGGGCCGGCCGGTCTGGAAGACCCACTGCAGCCCGAGCTGCCGGACGTTCTCAGGCGTGATCTGGGTCAGCGCGCTGTGCCGGCGTCCCGAGTAGTCGCCGTGATAGGACGGCCAGCTGTCCTTCGTCGGCGCCAGCAGCAGCGAGGGATCGAGTGCCTGCCCGATCAGCGCGGCCGACGCCCCCACGATCGCGGCACACGCGGCCAGTCCGCGTGCCACGCGCGTGGGGCGGCGGCTACTTGACCAGCGTCTGCAGGTACGCGAACAGGTTGTGAACGTCATCATCAGTGTACTTGCCCAACTGGTCCGCGTGCGCCTGCACCGGGTCCTTGACGGACACTTTGACGGCGGACTGTGGCCACGAGCGGAACCAGCCGTCCGCGTCGCGCAGCGCGATCGTGAATTCGTCGCGAAAGACGAGCGGACCGGTGACGGTCTCCCCTGTGGGGAGCGTCACCGTCACGGTGACGGGATTCTGCCTCGGCTCTCCCGGCAGCTGCGTGGCATTGCCCGCGGTCGGATAGAGGAACCGCATCAGGAGGCCGAGTCCGCGGTAGCGGGCGCCGACGCTGGCGAGATCGCCGGTGGGCGAATGACACGCGGCGCAGCCGCCGGCGCCATTGAAATAGGCGCGGCCGGCGTCGGCGTTGCCGGTCGAGAGATCCGCGATGGTCACTCGCCGCCGCCGGCCCGGGTTCTTGTCCACCGCGGCCTTGCGGGCATGGATGAAGTCGATGACGGATTTCAGATCGGGATCCGAAAGGGGGAACCCGGGCATTCCGCGCTCGGGACGGCCGGTGCGAATGACCGGACCGAGCTTGTCGCCATTGCGGTCCTGTGCGACCAGCTCCGAGTCGGTGAGATCGGGCCCCGACGCGCCGCCCGTGGCATCACGCCCGTGGCAGAAGCCGCATTGCGCCTGAAAGAGAGTTTCACCAGGCGAGACCGCCGCCGCCCGGGTCTGGCCCGAGACGGGGGCCGCGGCCAGCCACAACAGACACGCGGTCAGGATGCGCTGCATGAACGACGGCAGATTGTGGTCTCTACCGTCGTCCAGCGTCAACTAGGAAATGCACATTACGCATCGGCCGGTGCGCAGTGTGCACGGCTATTCTTCGGCCATGAACGGATATTTGTAATCCCGCGGCGGCGAGAGCGTCTCCTTGACGGTACGGGCGCTGGCCCAGCGGACGAGGTTCAGCTTCGAGCCCGCCTTGTCGTTCGTGCCCGAGCCGCGCGCCCCGCCGAACGGCTGCTGGCCGACGACCGCCCCGGTCGGCTTGTCGTTGATATAGAAGTTGCCGGCGGCGTTCCGCAGGGCCGACGCCGCGTCGCGGATGGCCTTGCGATCGCGGGCGAACACCGCCCCGGTCAGCGCGTAGGGGGACGTCTGATCGATGATGTCGAGCGTCTCCGCCCAGCGCCCGTCGGGATAGACGTACGCGGTGAGCACCGGGCCGAAAATCTCTTCGCAGAGCAGCCGGTAGCCCGGGTCCTGGGTCTCGACGAGCGTCGGCTCGATGAAGTAGCCCGCGTCCCCCTTCGCGCCGCCCCCCTGGATGACCTTCGCGTTCTTCTTCGCGTCGTCCAGGTACTCGCTGATCTTCGTGAACGCCTTCTTGTCGATCACCGCGCCCATGAAGTTGCGGAAGTCGCGGACGTCGCCGACCTTGAAGGCCTTCATCATCGCCACGAGGCTGTCGCGCACCGCCGGCCAGAGCGTCTGCGGGATGTACGTGCGGCTGGCCGCCGAGCACTTCTGCCCCTGGTACTCGAACGCGCCGCGGGCGAGCGCGACGGCGACCTCCTGCGGGTCGGCGGAGGGATGCGCCACGACGAAATCCTTGCCGCCGGTCTCGCCGACCAGCCGGGGATAGGTCCGGTAGCGCCCCATGTTCTCGCCGACCTTCTTCCACATGCTGTTGAACACGGCGGTGCTGCCGGTGAAATGGATGCCGGCGAGGTCGGGCGAGTCGAGCAGCGCGTTGGTGATCTCGACCGAGTTGCCGGGCAGGAAGTTGATCACGCCCGGCGGCAGGCCTGCGGCCTCGAGCACCTTGTAGGTGTAGTAGCCGCTCAGCATCGCGGAGGAGGCGGGCTTCCAGATCACGGTGTTGCCCAGCAGCGCGGGAGCGGTGGTGAGGTTGCCGCCGATCGCCGTGAAATTGAACGGCGACACCGCGTAGATGAACCCCTCGAGCGCGCGGTATTCCATCTGGTTCCAGACGCCGGGGCCGCTGATCGGCTGCTCGCGGTAGAGTTCCTGCGCGAAGTAGGCGTTGAAGCGCCAGAAGTCGATCATCTCCGACGCCGCGTCGATCTCCGACTGGAACGCCGTCTTGGACTGTCCCAGCATCGTCGCCGCGTTGATCGTCGGGCGCCACGTGGTGGCCAGCAGCTCGGCGGCGCGGAGCAGTACCGCGGCGCGATCTTCCCAGGGCCACGCCGCCCACTCGCGCCGGGCCGCCGCGGCGGCGGCGACTGCCTGCTGGATGTGCTCGGGGCCGGCGAGGTGGTACTCCGCGAGCACGTGACCGTGATCGTGCGGCATCACCGTCTTCTCGAGCTTGCCGGTGCGGATCTCGCGGCCGCCGATGATCAGCGGAATCTCGATCTTCTCGGCCGCCATCGATTTGAGGCGGGCCTTCAGTTCGGCGCGCGCGGGGGTGCCGGGCGCGTAGGTGAAATTCGGTTCGTTGACCGGCTCGGGCACGCGGCGCACGCCGGCGAACGCGGCGTGCAGGGTCACGCCCTGCCCCGGCGGCGGTGCCATGACGTCGGAGTGCTTCTCAGCCGGAGACGTTGGCGCGTGTGTAGACATGATGTGATTATAGATGCATGGCAGACCAGAAATCCCCCAAGGGGGACGAGGGAAAAGGACAGCCCGCGAGCGCGGAACAGAAGACCACCGAGCCGGCGCCGGCGGATCGCCGCCTCGTGCCCGGCGGCTCCTTCAAGTCGGCGCGGACGCCCATCGGCGTGAACGGCCTCGATCACTACACGCAGCAGCCGCCGATCAGGCCGGACCTTCCCGATCTGTCGGATACACCAGGCTGGAACATCTTCCCGAAGAAACGCGCGAATCCCTGAACGCTCATCCCTGATCCTGAATCCCTCATCCCTGATCCCTGATCGCGAATCCCCATCCCCAATCGGATTCAGGATGCGGGATGAGGATGCGGGATGAGGATTCGGGATGAGGGATTCGCGATCAGCGATCAGGGATGAGGGATTCGTATGCTGCGCGCGGGTATAATCGCGCGGCATATGTACTCACGCGAAGAGATCAAGGCGCTCACCGACAAGGTCCTGAACATGGCCAGGGCGGACGCCGTGGAAGTCGAATTCAACGGCGGCGAACGTTCCGGCACCCGCTGGGCCAATTCCACCATCACCGTCAATCTCGTCCAGCTCGATCAGCAGTTGTCGGTCAACGTCCGCCTCGGGAACAAGGTCGGATCCGCATCGACGCGCGAGTTCGACGACGACTCGCTGAAGGCGATGGTCGACGAAGCGACGGAGGCGGCGAAGGCGGCGCGCGAGAACCCGAACCTCCAGCCGCTGGTGAAGGGGCCGCAGGATTACGTCCCCGTCGACGCGGCGCTGCCGGCGATGGTGAATTTCGGCCCGGGCGAACGCGCCGAGATGGTGCGCAAGAGCGTCGCGGTGTGCGACAAGAAAGGAGCGCTGGGATCCGGCTACATCCCCAAGACCTATCAGACGACGTGCACCGCCAATTCGGCGGGGCTGTTCGCCTACTACCAGTACGCGGAAGCGGGGATGATTCTCACCTGCCGCACGCCGGACGGACGCGGCTCGGGGTGGGCCGGCATCACCGGCGTCAAGGATCTCAGCCTGATCGACCCGGTGCGGATCAGCGAGATCGCCGCCGACAAGGCGGTCAGGAGCCAGAAGCCGCGCGCGCTCGAACCCGGGCGCTACACGGTGATCCTCGAGCCGCGGCCGGCGGCGCGATTCCTGTCGCTGATGACCGGCATCTTCAACGCGCGCGCCGTCGAGACCGGTCCCAGGAGCTACCTCACCGGCGACGAGCGCGGCACCTCGAAGCTCGGGCAGAAGGTCTTCAGCGAGCTGATCACGCTCAAGAGCGACATCGGCAATCCGATCCTCCGCCAGACGCCGATCCTTCCCGACGGCACGGCGGCGCGTCCCGTCACCTGGATCGAGAAGGGCGTGCTCAAGAATCTCTATTACGACCAGCAGTACGCCGAGCGCCTGAAGAAGGAGCCGACCCGCGCCACGACCAACATGAGCCTGGTGCTGGAAGGATCGACTCCGCAGTCGCTCGAGCAGATGATCAAGTCGACTCGGCGCGGGCTGCTGGTGTCGTTCTTCTGGTACATCCGCCCGGTCGATCAGCCGACGCTGCTCAACACCGGCATGACCCGCGACGGCCTGTTCCTGATCGAGAACGGCGAGATCGCCGGGCCGGTGCAGAACTTCCGCTGGAACATGTCGCCGCTGGTCGGCTTCAACAACGTCACCGCCGTCGGTCACAGCGTGCCGATGCACACGGGTGAATCGTACGACGGCGGCGGCACCGCCCTGGTCCCCGCCGTGCGGATGGAAGACTTCTACATGACTTCTGTGTCGCCCGCAGTGTAGGGCCGAGGATCGATATGTCGACACGCCGTGACTTCCTGAAAACCGTCGGCGCCGCGGGCCTCGTGGTCGCCGGCAGCGATCTGATTGCCGATCTCCTCGCCCAGACGCCGCCCGGGCGCGTCATGGAATCGAAGTTCAAGGGGCTCGCCGACATCGCGCTGAAGGAGGCGAAGGCGGCGGGCTGCAGCTACGCCGACATCCGGTTCACGCGCGCGACCAACAGCGGCGTGAACGCCAACGGCGGCAACCCGGTGCCCGGCGCCGAAGACGCCGGCAACTTCGGCGGCGGCGGTGGACGCGGCCGGGGCGGCGGCGGATTCGGCGGCGGCGGGTTCGGCGGCGGCGGTGGTCGCGGCGGTGGCGGCGGACGCGGCGGCGCCGGCCGGACCGGCGCGGCCGGTTTCGGCGTCCGCGTGATCCACAGCGGCACGTGGGGCTTCGCCAGCAGCCCGATCGTCACCGAGGACGAGATCCGGCGGATCACGAAGATCGCGACCGAGATCGCCCGCGCCAGCGCGATCGCGAAGAAGACGGACGTCAGGCTCGCGCCGGTGCAGGCCTACCAGATCAACTGGGCGACGCCGACGCAGAAGAACCCCGACCAGATGCCGCGCGAGGACAAGCAGCAGTTCGTGCAGAAGGTGGTCGACGAGGTCCTCAAGAACAAGGGCGTCCAGAACGTCAACGTCTCGGTGAACGCCAACTTCGAGTGGAAGTACTTCGCGTCGAGCGAGGGCTCCTACATCGAACAGGAGACCTGGCTGACGACGCCGTCGTTCTCGGTCACCGCCCGCAACGGCGACATCGTCCGCACCCGCAACTTCAGCGGCATCGCCAGGACCGGCGGCTGGGAGGTTGCCGAAGCGGCCAGGATGCTCGAGAACGCCGAGCGCATCGCCGGCGAGGCGGTCGAGTTCGCCGCCGCGAAGCCGATCGACATGGGCGTCAAGGATCTGATCCTCACCCCCTCGCACGCGATGCTGACCATCCACGAGATCGTCGCGCACGCGACCGAGCTCGATCGCATCATGGGGTACGAAGCCAATTACGCCGGCACCAGCTTCGTCAAGCTCTCGGACCTCGGCAGGCTGAAGTACGGCTCGAAGCTGTTCAACGTCACCGCGGATCGCACCATCCCCGGCGGCCTCGGAACGATCGGCTACGACGACGACGGCGTCAAGACGACGCAGTTCCCGATCGTCCGCGACGGCATCCTCGTCGGCCTCCAGACCAACCGCGAGACGGCGCATTACGTCAACGAGAAGGAGAGCCGCGGCTGCACCTCGGCGGCCTCGTGGCGCGACTATCCGTTCCTGCGCATGCCGAACGTGCACGTCGAGCCCGGCGGCCCCGGCTCGCCGACGCCGGAAGAGATCATCGCCGACACCCGGGACGGCGTGCTGATCGACGGACGCGGCAGCTACTCGATCGACCAGCAGCGCTACAACGGGCAGTTCGGCGGCAACGCCTTCTGGGAGATCAAGAACGGCAAGAAGACCCGGATGGTGACCAACGTCACCTACAACGCGATCACCACCGACTTCTGGGGCGCGCTCGACGCGGTGTCGGGACGCGAGTCGTGGGAGATGCACGGCACCGGCGGCGACGCCAAGGGGCAGCCGACGCAGACCAACAGCATCTCGCACGGATCGCCCTACCTGCGGATCCGCAAGATCATGGTCGGGGCGGCGTTTGCCTAGCGATCGCGGGTCCGAATGACCGCCGGCGCGCTGCGGCTGATGGCGGTGCTGGCCCATCCCGACGACGAGTCGCTCGGGATGGGCGGCGTCCTCGCGCGCTACGCCCAGGAAGGGATCGACACCTTCGTCCTCACCGCCACGCGCGGCCAGCGCGGCCGGTTCTTCGACAACAGCAACCGCCCGGATGACGACGCGGTCGGCAGCGCGCGCGAGGGGGAGCTGCGCAACGCGGCGCGCGAGCTCGGCGTCCGCGAGGTCACGCTGCTCGACTACCGCGACGGCGATCTCGATCGCGCCGATCCGCGCGAGGCCGCGGCGCAGATCGCCGTGCACCTCCGCCGCGTCCGGCCCCACGTCGTGCTGACGTTCGATCCGTTCGGCGCCTACGGCCATCCCGATCACATCGCAATCTGTCAGTTCACCACCGCCGCGCTCGTCCTTGCCGCCGATGCGGCGTTCACCGCCGGCGGCCCGCCGCATCGCGTCGCGAAGCTCTACTACATGGTCAACGACGAGGCGAAGTGGGAGGCCTACCAGGCGGCCTTCAAGCGGCTGGTCTCGCGCGTCGACGGCGTCGAGCGCGCCGCCATCCCCTGGCCGGACTGGTCGATCACGACACGCATCGACACGCGCGCGCAGTGGCCCATCGTGTGGCGCGCCGTCCAGTGCCATCGCACGCAGAACGCGATCTACGCCAGGCTCGACTCGCTGACCGAAGCGGACCATCACGCGCTGTGGGGATCGCAGGCCTACTATCGCGTCTTCAGCACGGTGAACGGCGGGCGGCAGCAGGAAACCGATCTCTTCGCCGGACTGCGCAGCTCATGACCGAACGCCGGCGGCCGCTCGCGATCCCGCCGAGCGAGTTCCGCAGGATCGGCCACGCGCTGGTCGACGCCATCGCCGAGCACCTCGAATCGCTGCCCACCCGTCCGGTGACGCGCGGCGACCTCCCCGACCGCGTCCGGGACCTGCTCGACGGCGACGCGCCGCTGCCGGCCGAGGGGCGGGATCCGGCGATGCTGGTCCAGTCGGCGGCACGGCTGCTCTTCGAACACTCGCTGTTCAACGGCCACCCGCGCTTCTTCGGCTACATCACCGCGCCGCCGGCGCACATCGGCATTCTCGGCGACTTCCTCGCCGCGGCGGTGAACCCGAACGTCGGCGGCTACACGCTCGCGCCGGTGGCGACCGAGATCGAGGCGCAGACCATCCGCTGGATCGCCGAGTTGATCGGCTATCCGCGGGACTGCGGGGGCATCCTGGTCAGCGGCGGCAACATGGCGAACTTCATCGGGTTCTTCGCCGCGCGCGCCGCGAAGGCAGGCGAGGAGGTGCGGAGCCGCGGCGTGGGGCGCGACGGCAGGACGCCGCGCGTCTACTGCTCCGCCGAGACCCACACCTGGATTCAGAAGGCGGCCGATCTCTCCGGCCTCGGCACCGACGCGATCCGCTGGGTCGACGTCGATCGCGAGCAGCGCATGGACGCCGCCGCCCTGCAGCGGACGCTCGACGCCGATGCCGCGCGCGGCGACCGGCCGTTCATGGTGGTGGGCACCGCCGGCAGCGTCAGCACCGGCGCGGTCGATCCGCTCCGCGCGATCGCGCGCGTCTGCCGCGAGCGCGGCCTGTGGTTCCACGTCGACGGCGCCTACGGCGGATTCGCCGCCGCCGTCCCCGGCGCGGCGCCGGAGATCGAGGCCGCCCTTCCGCTCGCCGATTCCGTGGCGGTGGATCCGCACAAGTGGCTCTACTCCCCGCTCGAGGCGGGGTGCGCCCTGGTGCGGCATCCGGAGCACCTGCGCGCCGCGTTCGCGTACCATCCGCCGTACTACCACTTCGGCATCGAGGCGACGAACTACGTCGATTTCGGCCCGCAGAACTCGCGCGGGTTCCGCGCGCTGAAAGTGTGGCTGGCGCTCGCGCATGCCGGCCGGGCCGGCTACACGCAGTCGATCGGCGACGACATCCGGCTGGCGGCGCGGCTCCACGAGCGGGTCTCGCGGCATCCGCAGCTCGAGCCGTGCACCTGCGCCCTCAGCATCACCACCTTCCGCTTCATCCCGTCCGATCTGCGGAAGGCGGCCGGCGGCGCGGCGACGGAGAGCTACCTGAACGAGTTGAACCAGGCGATTCTCGATCGCCTGCAGCGCGACGGCGACGCGTTCGTCTCGAACGCGGTCGTCGGCGGGCGCTACGTGCTGCGCGCGTGCATCGTCAACTTCAACACCCAGGCGGCCGACATCGACGCCCTGCCGGACATCGTCGTCCGTCTCGGCGAGACGCTGGACGCGCAGCTGCGAGCCCGCCCGGCGGGAGCGTAATGCATCGTCGCGGTGCGCACCCGCTCGTGCCATCGGCCGGAGGCAGCCGCTGACCGCTGACTTCAAGCGCGCGCTCGGCCGGTTCGACGCGACGATGGTGGTGATCGGCGGGATCGTGGGCGCAGGCATCTTCGTCACCCCCGCGATCGTCGCCGCGCGGCTCGATACGCCGCTGCTCGTTCTCGGCGCCTGGGTGGCCGGCGGCGCCATCGCGCTCGTCGGCGCGTTCAGCTACGCGGAGCTCGGCGCGCTCTTTCCGAAAGCCGGCGGGCAGTACGTCTACCTGCGGGACGGACTGCATCCGCTCGCCGGGTTTCTCTATGGCTGGGCGCTGCTGCTCGTGATCGAGACCGGCGCGATCGCAGCGGTCGCCATCACCTTCGCGACCTACGCGCTGCGCCTCGTCGAAGGGCCGGACGGGGCGCGCGTTCCGCTGGCGATCGCCGCAATCGCGATCCTCTCGGCCGTCAATTACGCCGGCGTGAAGCCGGGCAGCCGCCTGCTGAACGTGCTGGTGGTGTTGAAGGTCGCGGCGCTCGCGGTGCTGATCGGCGCGGCGCTGTTCGCCGGCGCCCACCCGGGCTGGTGGACGGACGCCCGGGCGACGGTCGCCGGTCCCTCGGCCACGGTGGTGGCGTTCGGCGCCGCCATGGTGCCGATTCTCTTCACCTACGGCGGCTGGCAGAACGCCAACTACGTCGGCGAGGAGATCGCCGACGCGAAACGGAACCTGCCGGTGGCGCTGCTCGCGGGGACGCTGGCGGTCATCCTGATCTACGTGACCGTCAACGTCGTGTTCCTGCGCGCGATGGGGCTCGACGGACTGGCCGCCGCCGCGGCGCCGGCGGCCGACGCGGCGCGACGGATGTTCGGCGCCGGCGGCGACGTGTTCATCAGCGCCGCGATCGCGGTTTCCACGTTCGGCTTCCTCGATCTCGCGATTCTGGCGCCGACGCGCGTCTACTACGCGATGGCCGCGGACCGGCTGTTCGTGCCGGCGCTCGCCTCGCTCCATCCGCGTTTCGGCACTCCCGGCCTTGCCATCGTCGTGCAGTCGGCGTGGTCCTGCGTGCTGGCGCTCACCGGATCGTACGAGCAGCTGACGAACTACGTCGTCTTCGCCGACTGGATCTTCTTCGGCCTGACCGTCCTGACGGTACTCACGTTCCGTCGAACGCTGCCGCTGTCCCGCCGCTCGCCGGACGGGTTCCGCACTCCGGGTTATCCGGTGCTGCCGATCGCCTTCGTCGTCATCTCCGCCCTGGTCGTCGCCAGCGTCGTCGGCTCCGCTCCGGGCGCGGCCGCGAAGGGCGCGGCGCTCATCGCGCTGGGCGTGCCGGTCTATTTCTGGTATGCGCGCGGCAGCGGATCGCCGAGGCGGTCCGAAGTACAGTAGACGCATGTCCGCCCTGCGCTACCACGCGCCCTACATGGAGTGGGCGAAGACCCGGCCGGTGCCGGAGATCGATCTCGCCGGCAGCAACATCCTCGCCTGTACGATCGACGATCTGCCGACGGCGGCGGACGCGCTCTCGCTGAGCGGCGCCAACGACAACGGCTACCAGCCGCTGATCGACGCCATCGCGGCGCGCTACGGCGTCGATGCGGATCGCGTGACGACGGCGGGGGGAACGTCCGGCGCGAACTTCCTGGTCTTCGCGGCGCTGCTCGAGCCCGGGGACGACGTGCTGGTGGAGCGGCCTGGATACGATCCGCTGCTCGGCGCGGCGCGGATGTTCGGCGCCAACACCCTGCGGTTCGATCGCGCGTTCGCGGACGGCTACGCGGTCGATCCGGAACGCGTCCGCGCCGCGATGACGCCGCGCACCCGGCTGATCGTGATCACCAACCCCCACAACCCGACCGGCGCGGCAGTGGAGCCGTCGGCGCTGGACGAAGTCGGCCGGATCGCGGCGTCGGCCGGAGCGCACGTGCTGGTCGACGAGGTGTATCGCGACGTGACGGGCGACGGCGGCGCGCCGGCCGCGGCCCGCGGGGACGTGTTCATCACCACCAACAGCCTGACCAAGTCGTACGGCCTCTCGAGCCTGCGCGCCGGATGGACGATCGCGACGCCCGCTCTGTCGTATCGCCTTCGCCGCGCGCGGGATGTGGTGGACGGGACGGGATCGATCGTGGCGGAGCGGCTCGCGGTGCTGGCGTTCGAGCATCTCGACGCGCTGTATCTGCGGGCGCGCGCCATCCTGGCGACGAACCAGGCGCTCGCGAACGCGTTCCTGGCGTCGCACCCCGAGCTCGAGTGGGCGCCGTCCGCCGGCACGATCGTGTTTCCGCGCATCGCCGGCGTCGCCGACGCGCGGCCGTTCGTCGATCGGGTGATGCGCGAGCAGCGCACCGCGCTCGGGCCCGGCGCGTTCTTCGACGCGCCGGCGCACTTCCGCCTCGGCTACGGCGGTGAAGCGGACCGCATTCGCGAGGGGCTGGCGCGCGTCGCCGCGGTCCTCGCGACCATGCGGTCCTAGGTCTCAGGCGTTCGGAGGGCTCTCAGCGGCGTGGCACTCTACCCGGTCAGCGATCACTGTGACGGACGGCGCTTCTTCAATCCCCATCGCTCGGCGCGGCCGCTGAAGGACGTGATCACGTGGATGCGCACGCGCGAGCGCACGGCGTGGCCCTCCCGCGTGGCGCTCTCGCCGCACCCCGCGCCGCCGTCGCGCGTCGCTCCCGGCGAGGTCGCGGTCACCTTCATCGGCCACTCGACGTTCCTGATTCGTACCGCGTCGACGGTCGTCATCACCGATCCGGTGTTCACCTCGCATGCCGGACCGCTCGGGCGGCTGGGGCCGCCGCGGGTGCGTCCGCCGGCGATCGCGCCGCGGGATCTGCCGGCGGTGGACCTGGTTCTGGTCAGCCACAACCACTACGATCATCTGCAGCCGGCGTCGCTGCGCCCGTTCCGCGAATCCGCATCGTTCGTCGCGCCGCTCGGCGTCGGCCGCCATCTCCCGGGCGTGCCGCCGGGACGGACCGCCGAGCTCGACTGGTGGCAGACGACGCGCGCCGGTGCGGCCGAGATCACCTGCGTGCCGGCGCAGCACTTCTCGGCGCGCACGCCGTGGGACCGCGACAGCACGCTGTGGTGCGGCTTCGTGGTCAGGGTCGACGGCGCGGCGATCTATTTCGCCGGCGACTCGGGCTACTCGCCGCAGTTCGCGGAGATCGGCGAGCGCTGCCCCGGCATCGACGTGGCGCTGATCCCGATTGGCGCCTACGAGCCGCGCTGGTTCATGTCGCCGGTCCACATGAACCCGGAGGAAGCGGTCCGCGCGCACCTCGACGTCGGGCCGCGCCGCAGCATCGGCATGCACTTCGGCACCTTTCAGCTGACCGACGAGGCCATCGACGAGCCGCTGCGCGCGCTGGATCGGGCGCGCGCCCGGCACGGCGTCACGCCGGAGGCATTCCGCACGCTCGACTTCGGCGAAACGGCGGTGTTCGCTGCCGGTCCGCCCGGGCGCCTTTAGAATGTCCCCGTGTTCCCCGCCACCCGGCCGTCCGTCGTCCGCGATCTGGCCAGCGTCGACCCTGCCGCGCGCGCGGCGGCCTTCGAGGCGCTGGCGCGGAGCTACTGGCAGCCGGTCTACGCCTACATCCGGCTGCGCTGGCGCCGCCGTCCGGAAGACGCGCAGGATCTGACCCAGGAATTCTTCGCGCGCGCGTTCGAGCGCGACTATCTCGCCCGGTACGATCCGCGGATCGCGCGCTTCCGCACGTTCGTGCGCACGTGCCTCGACGGCTTCCTCGCCAACCAGGACAAGTCGGCGGCGCGCCTCAAGCGCGGCGGCGGGTGGACGATCGCGGCGGTCGATTTCCAGCGTTTCGACGCCGACCTCGCCGCCCACGCGCGCAGCGACGATCCGGATCCCGAGCGCTGGTTCCATCGCGAGTGGGTGCGCGGCCTGTTCGCGCGCGCGGTGGAGCGGCTGCGCGTGCAGTGCACGGAGAAGAACCATCCGGACGCCTTCGTGCTGTTCACGCGCTACGACGTCGACCCGGACGATCGCGGGCCGCGGCCGACCTACGCCGCGCTGGGGCGCGAGATCGGACGCTCGGTGACGGACGTCACCAACGAGCTCGCCTGGGCGCGCCGCGCGTTCCGCGAGATCGTCCTCGATCTGCTGCGCGCGATCTGCGCCAGCGACGAGGAGTTCCGCGCCGAGGCGCGCGACCTGCTGGGCGTGGACCCGCCCGCGGCGCCATGAGCGCCTTCATCACCGACGCCGCCGTCGCCCGGCTGCGCGCGCTCGACGACCGGCCGGATTTCAGCGGCACGCGCTACGACCTGCTCGAGCCGATCGGACGCGGCGGGATGGGCCTCGTCTTCCGCGGCCGCGATCGCGAGCTGGATCGGGACGTCGCCATCAAGGTCACCGCATGGTCCACGGCGGCGGACGCCGAGCGCCTCCACGCCGAGGCGCGGGTCCTCGCGCGCCTCGAGCACCCCGGAATCGTTCCGGTCCACGACGTCGGACGGCTGCCCGACGGCCGCGTCTTCACGGTGATGATGCTGGTCAACGGCGAGCGCCTCGACGCGCGGGCCGCGGCGCTGCCGCTCCTCGATCGACTGCGGCTCTTCGACCGCATCTGCGAGACCGTCGCCTTCGCGCACGCCCGCGGCCTCGTGCACCGCGATCTCAAGCCCGCCAACATCATGGTCGGCGCCCACGGCCAGGTGCTCGTGCTCGACTGGGGTCTGGCGCGCGGCGAGCGCGACAGCGGCGGCGCCGGCGGCGGGACGGAAGGTTACATGGCACCCGAGCAGGCGACCGCGGCGGCCGATGGGCGGTCCGACGTCTACGCGCTCGGCGCGATCCTGCGGGATCTCGCCGCGGCGGCCGGCGAGCGGGTGCCGCGGCCCCTCGCTTCCATCGTGAGCCGCGCGACCGCCGACCGCCCGGAGGAGCGCTACGACGGCCCGGCCGCGCTCGCCGCCGACGTGCGCCGCTTCATGGACGGCGCCGCGGTGGGCGCACACCGCGAGTCGCCGCTCGAATGGACCGCGCGTCAGCTGCGCGTCTATCGCACCCCCCTGGCGTTAATCGCGGCGTACCTCGCCATGCGGGCGCTGCTGCTGTTCTGGGCGCGCTAAAGGAATCGCCGCGGCCGTGTAATGGGAACTGACGGAGGGAGTCTCAATGAGCAAACCTGTTCTCGGCCTGGTCCTCGGCGGCGTGCTCGGCATCCTTGACGGGCTCTCGGCGCTCGTCTCGGCGCCGGACGATCCCGCGGTCAAGGCAGGCATCGTCGGCATCGTCGTCGGTTCGACCATCAAGGGGATCATCACCGGGGCGCTGATCGGCTGGTACGCCAAGCGCGCCGCGTCGATGGCGGCGACGGTCACGTTCGGGCTGGCCGTGGGGCTGGCGCTCGCCTTCACGATCTCGATCATGCAGAAGCTGGCGGGCCAGCCGCCGTACTACTGGCAGATCATGCTGCCGGGCGGCATCCTCGGCATGATCGTCGGCTACGCGACCTTCAGAGCGCCAGCTTCAGCGCCAGCGCCAGCAGCGCAATCCCGCTGATCGCGTCGAGCGTGCGCCGCGGCCGCGGCCGTGTCAGCATCGCCGCGAGGGTGCCGCCGGCCGCCGCCCACGTGCTGTGCCAGGTGATCGCGAGCGCCACGTGAATCGCGGTCAGGGTCAGCGCGCTCGCCGCGAACGGCGCGCCGCGCGGAATGAAGTCGGGCAGGATCGCCAGATAGAACGTGGCGATCGAGGGATTCAGGACGTTGGTGATGAATCCTTCGCTCGCGCTGCGGGCCAGCGGCGGCGCCGCGACCGGCGGCGCGGAGGGCGCGGAGAGCGCAGCCGGCGCCGTGCCGGTCCGCGCGCCGCGCAGCGACCGGATCCCGAGGTACGCGAGGTATGCCGTCCCGCCGATCCGCAGCGCGACCCAGACCATGGGCCATCGCTGCAGCACGACCGACACCCCGAACGCCGTCAGCAGTCCGTAGCACACCGACCCCGCGTTGGCGCCGATCGCCGTCGCGAGCCCCGCACGCGTCCCGCCGGCGACGGCGTTGCGCAGCACCACCGCGGTCGAGGCGCCGGGCGTCGCGACCAGCGGCACGGTAATCGCCGTGAACGCCCAGAGGTTCAGTGCCACGCCGCTTATCAAACCATAAGCGCCGGCGCACCGCTTGACAGTCGCGGACCGAGTGACCTACGCTGTGCAGGTTCGCGCTCGCCGCGGACATTTATCCAGAGTGGCAGAGGGAACAGGCCCGACGAAGCCACAGCAACCCGGCCCCACGTCTCACGCAGACGCGCCAAGGTGCTAATTCCTGCCCGATAACCGGGAAAGATGAAACCTCGGCCGCTCCTTCAGGAACGGCCCGAAGCTCTCATCGCATAACAGGCGGAACGTCAGGTCGATACGCGTGTATCGCCGGTTCGTTTCCGCGGAGCGTTACGTCGTGACTACGACCGTGCTCGACCAGGCGGCCGGCGGGGCTGCCTCAATCGTTGAACCCGGCTGCGGCCCGGCCGCGTGCCGCATCGGCCTGCTCGGCCTCGGCAACGTCGGTTCCGCGTTCGCGCGCCTGACGCGCAGCGCCGGCGCCGCGCTCGCAACCCGCGGCTTCGCGCCGTCGGTCTCCGTCGCGCTCGTGCGCAGCCTCGGCCGGCCGCGGCCGGCCGCGGCGTTCACCAACCGCATCACCGCAACGGCCGAGGACTTCTTCGCCGAGCCGGTGGACGTCGTCGTCGAAGCGCTCGGCGGCGTCGAACCCGCCTTCTCGCTGGTACGGCATGCGCTCGATCGCGGCATCCCGGTGATCACCGCCAACAAGTCGCTGATCGCCGCGCACGGCGAAGCGCTGTCGCAGGTCGCGCGGCGCCGGGGCACGGCGCTGCGGTTCGAGGCGAGCTGCATCGCCGGCGTGCCGTTTCTCGGCATGTTCGAGCGGCGTCCGCTCGGATCGGCGGCATCGGGGATCACCGCGATCCTCAACGGCACCTCGAACGCGATCCTCACCGCGATGGCCGGCGGCACGCCGTTCGCCGCGGCGCTGGCCGACGCGCAGCGGCTCGGTCTCGCCGAGCCGGACCCGACGATGGACATCAGCGGCGCGGATGCGGCGGAGAAGCTGACCATCCTGCTGCGCCTCTTCGGCCGGCTCCTGGTCTCGCCGGGGTCGATCCCGACGGCAGGCATCGGCGCGGTCGAAGCCGGCGACATCGCCGCGGCCGCGGCGTTCGGCGGCGCGATCCGGCCGGTGTCGTATGCGTCGTGGCACGGCGATCGGGTGCACGCATTCGTCGGGCCCGCGTTCCTCGGCGGCAGCCATGCGCTGTCGCGCGTCTCCGGCGTCACCAACGGGATCGAGATCCGGTCGGACGCCGGCTCGCAGGCGTACATCGGACCGGGCGCCGGTCCCGACGTCACCGCCGCCACGCTGCTGGACGACGTGGCGGAGGTGGTGACGGAGCGCCGCGTGCGCACGCCGTCGGCGGCGTCCGCGGTCGCGGCGCGGAGCGTCGCGCGTCCGGAGTCGGCGTGGTTCGTGCGTCTCGACGGACCGTCGCGCCACGCGGACGTCGGGGACCTGCTGGGTTCGTACGGCATCTGGTGCCGCGGGCTCGCGCGTCACGGCGATCGCACCTTCGCACTCACCTGCACCGCGGGGGCGTCGCGCGTCGCGGCGGCGCTCGACGCGCTGCAGGCGGCGCTCGGCGTGACCGCCGCAGCATTCCCCGCCTTGATCGAGGACCACGCGCCGCCGGCCGCCGGCCGCGCCGAGAGAGGCGCCGCATGCTGAGCGTCCTCAAGATCGGAGGATCGGTTCTGCGCGATGGTGAGTCGTATGCCGCGACCGCCGGTTTCCTTCAGTCGCGCCTCGCGCAGCGTCCGGACGAGAAGCTCGTCGTGATCGTCTCGGCGCAGTACGGCCAGACGGACGCCCTGCTCGCCGAAGCGGCGGCGATTGCCGGAGAGCCCGACGCGGGCGCGCTCGACTTGTTGTGGTGTACGGGCGAGCTGCGCTCCGTGGCGCTGCTCACGCTGCACCTGCACAGGCTCGGCGTCTCCGCGATCCCGTTCAACGTCCACCAGACGGGACTGGTCGCCTGTCCCGATCGCGCCACCACCACCGTCCGCCCACTCCGTCTTCTCGCCGCGCTCGCAGCCTCACGCATCGTCATCGTTCCCGGGTTCCTCGGCGTCAGTCCGGGCGGGGCCATCGCCTCGCTCGGACGCGGCGGGTCGGATCTCACCGCCGTGCTGCTCGCCGCGGCGATCCGCGCCGACGCCTGCGAACTGATCAAGGACGTTCCCGGCTACTTCACGGCCGATCCGCATCGCCACGCCGATGCCCGGCCGATTCACGACCTGTCGATCGCGGAGGCGCTCGCGATGGCGGACGCCGGCTGCGATCTGGTGCAGCGCGCGGCGCTCGCCGCCGCCGCGGCGGCACAGCTTCACATCGTCATTCGCAGCATGGATGCTGCGGCACCCGTCACCCATCTGAGGAGTCAGCATCATGGAATTCGCCACCAAGACGATCCACGCCGCGCAGCCGTCGGAGCCTGAGACCGGTTCGCTGATCGCGCCGATCTTCCAGACGTCCACCTACGAGCAGGACGAGCCCGGGGTGAACCGCGGCTTCGACTACTCGCGCACCAACAACCCGACGCGGGCGCGGCTCGAGGCGGTGCTGGCGGAGCTCGAAGGGGTGAAGTACTGCGCGACGTTCGGATCGGGGCTCGCCGCCGAGAACGCGATTCTCCAGGCCTATCTGAAACCGGGCGACGAGATCGTCATCCCGCTCGACGTCTATGGCGGCACCTACCGGATCCTGAACAAGGTGTTCCAGCCGAACGGCTGTGTCATCCGCCAGATCGATCTCAGCCAGCCCGGCGCGCTCGAGGCGGCGCTGACGCCGAAGACCCGGCTGGTATGGATCGAGTCGCCGACCAATCCGCGGCTCCTGATCTACGACATCGCCGCGATCGCGCAGGCCGCGCATGCCGCCGGCGCGCTGCTCGTGGTCGACAACACCTTCGCGTCGCCGCTGTTCCAGCAGCCGTTCCAGCTCGGCGCCGATCTCGTCGTGCACAGCGTGACGAAGTACCTCGCCGGCCACTCCGATGTGATCCAGGGCGCGGTGCTGGCGAAGGACGCCGCGGTGTTCGAACCGGTGAAGTTCCTGCAGAACGCGACCGGCGCCGTTCCGTCGCCGTTCGACTGCTGGCTCACGCTGCGGGGCCTCAAGACGCTGGAGCTGCGCATGCAACGGCACGCCGACAACGCCGCGGCGATCGCCGCGGCGCTGAAGGATCATCCGCTCGTGCGCCGCGTCTACTTCCCCGGCCTGCCCGAGCATCCCGGCCACGAGATCGCCAAGCGTCAGATGACCGGCTTTGGCGGGATGGTCTCGTTCGAGCTCGACGGCAGCGTCGAGGAGGTCGTCTCGTTCGTGTCGTCGCGCCGCTTCTTCGCGCTCGGTGAGAGCCTCGGCGGCGTCAAGGCGCTGGTCTGTCATCCGGCGCGCATGACGCACGCGTCGATTCCGGCGGAGGAACGGGCCAGGCTCGGACTGTCGGACACGCTGATCCGACTCTCGACCGGGTGCGAGCATCAGCGTGACCTGGTCGCCGATCTCCTCGAAGGGCTCGACGCCATCGAACAGGCGCGCGCCGCGGCAGTGACGGTGGATACTGTAGCTGTATGAGTACAACCCCAAGAATCGACGTCGGCGTCCTGGGCGCGACCGGCGTGGTCGGTCAGCATTTCATCAACCTGCTGAAGGACCATCCGTGGTTCCGTCTCACGTGGGTCGCGGCGAGCGAGCGGTCCGCCGGCAAGCGGTATGGGGACATGCCGTGGCGGCTCGCGTCGCCGCCGTCCGCCGATGCCGCCGATCTCACCATCGCGCCGCTCGAGGCCGTATCGGAGGCGCCGGAGCTGCTGTTTTCCGCACTGGACGCGTCGGTCGCCGGAGACGCGGAGATCGCGTTCGCGCGGAGCGGGCGGCTGGTCGTCAGCAACGCGCGCAATCACCGGATGGATCCGCTCGTGCCCCTGTTGATCCCCGAGGTGAATCCGGATCACGTCGGGCTGCTGGAGCCGCAGCGGACGGCGCGCGGCTGGAGCGGCGGCATCGTCACCAACCCGAACTGCTCCACTATCGTCATCGCGATGGTGCTCGGCGCGGTGCGACAGTTCGAGCCGAAACGCGTGACGGTGACCACGCTGCAGGCGCTGTCGGGCGCGGGCTATCCGGGCGTCGCCTCGCTCGACGCGCTCGGCAACGTCATCCCCTACATCGGCGGCGGCGAGGAAGAAAAGATCGAGACGGAGACCCTCAAGATCCTGGGACGCTTCAATCGCAGCGCCATTGAACCCGCCGGCTTCACGGTCAGCGCCACGACGACGAGAGTGCCGGTGCCGGATGGACATACCGCGGTGATGTCGATCGAGCTGGCGGCGCGGCCATCCCTCGAGGAACTTGCGGCCGCGCTCGAACAGTTCACGGCCGAACCGCAGGAGCGGCGCCTCCCGACCGCGCCGGAGCAGGCGATCATCCTGCACACCGCGCAGGATCGTCCGCAGCCGCGGCTCGACGTGGCGACCGGACGCGGCATGCCGGTGCACGTGGGGCGCGTGCGTCCATGCCCGATCCTCGGCTACAAGCTCGTCGCCATGGGACACAACGTCGTCCGCGGCGCCGCCGGGGCGGCGCTGCTCAATGCCGAACTGCTGGTGGCCCGCGGCCTGGGCCCGAGACTTGCGTCTGCTCCCGCCGGGAGGACCGGCTATGCGACGGCAGAGGTGGGAACGGCGTGAGAATACCGCCGCTCTCAATGTCATCGGCGGGTTGATCGGCGGCCTGCTGGGCGCGTTCGCGATGGAGCGATTCCAGCGGACGCTGGGGAAGATTTCCCACGACATCGGCGGTGCGCCCGGCGCGGGCGGGCAGCAGTATCGAAAACCGCAGTCCGAGCCGGCCACCTACAAGGCGGCCGACGTCCTCGCGGTGGCGACGACCGGACGGACGCTCCCGCCGGACGACAAGCCCGCGGCCGGCGCGGCGATCCACTACGCGTTCGGCGGCGCGGTCGGCGCCATCTACGGCGCCGCGGCAGCGCGGACGCGGGACATCACCGCATGGGGCGGCGTGCCGTTCGGCGCGACGGTCTGGCTGATCGCGGACGAAATGGGGATGCCGGCGACCGGACTGGCGAAGGCGCCGTCAGCCTACCCGCTGCAGGATCATGCGACCGGCCTGGCGAGCCATCTGATCTACGGCGCGGCCACGGAAGTGGTGCGCCGCTGCGTGGTCGCTAGCTTCCGGCGCTGAAGCCGATTCGAAAGCCCCAGCCCTCGCGGCCGTGCGCGAGGTCGGCGCGGAACAGACCGGCCTTGTCGGTGTGCGCCCGGATCCCGATCGCGATCGAGTGCGCCATGTCGTCGAGACTCAGATCGCCGACGCGCCGCGCCACCTTCCCCGCCTCGTAGGTCACGACGACGTCGGCCATGGCGTGAACCGCCCAGCGATAGTCGGCCGCGAGCAGCAGCGCGTGGCGGTCGCGGAAACGGTAGGTCGGGAACGCGCGGAGCACGGTGCCGCCGCCGAGCGAGGGCATCAGATAAAACGGCACGGTCGTCCCGGCATCCGCAAGCGACAACCAGGTGCGGGCGTACAAGCCAACGACCCCCTGGCCGCCGAACGTCGGCACGAACTGTTCGGCATTCCCTTCGAATCGCCCGAACGAGTCTTCGTTGCCGCGGACGTCGCTGAACAGGTGCAGCTCGCCGTCGAACCACTGCCCGCCGCGCGTGTAGTCGGGCGAGAGGCGCGTGTCGTAGCCGAGCGAGCCCACCGTGTGGGCGAAGAGCGGCCGCGTGCCGAGGCCGGGAGGCGCAAGCGTCAACCCGAGCGAGGTGAGCGATGCCAGCAGCGCCGGGTCGTACAGCGCCGCAAGGTCGTCGACGCCGGTGCGATAGCGCTCCAGGCCGAATCCGGCAGTGGCGCGGACGTGCGGCGTCGGTTTGAGGATCACCAGCGTGCTTCCCTCGGTCTTGCGCTCGGCGTAGTCGGTGTGCCGATCCGGGGAGTCGATGCCGAACTGATAGAGCTTCAATTCCGGCGCGTCCTGCCAGCGCAGACGCGTGATCGCAATCCCGCGATCGTTCCAGAACCGCCGCGTGTCGTAGCGAAGCTGCAGCAGCTTGAAGTCGCGGATCGAGTAGACGCCTTTGACCTGGAGAAAGCCGCCGTCCGCGAATTTCGTGCTCCAGGCCGGACCGAGCGCGATGCCGGACCCCTGCTTGATGCCGCCGAAGACCACCGCCCAGTGCTCGGTGAAGTGGAGGCCGCCGGCTTGATCCGGCTCCTTGAGGCGATCGACCAGTGACGGCTCCTCGCCGGGCGCCGGGGCGGCGGGTGTGGCGGTCTGTGCCGCCGCCGGCGCGGCGGCGAGGACCAGTGCCAGGAACGGACGAAGCAGTTGGCTTCTCATCGCGGCGTCTGCCGTTCAATACTACTGCCAATGCGCCTCATCATCGTCAGGGGCGGCGCCGCGACGCTGGCCGCCCTGATCGCGCTGGCGGTATCGCAGGCTCCGCTCGGATCGCCGCTGTTCTTCGCCTTGAGCGCCGTCCCCTGCGTCGTCTACGTCCTGCTTCTCAGACAACTGCTCGGGCCGATGAGCGGCGCGGACGCCGGGGCCGCACGGCTGCCGCGGCTGCTGGCGATCGCGCTCGTCCTGGCGGCGGCGTTCCGCATCCCGCTGGCCGCGCCCAAGGTGGGCGCCGACAACGACATGGTCCGCTATGTCTACGACGGCCGGCTGCAGCGCCTCGGCTACAACCCGTTCGAGGTGGTGCCGGCGGATCCGGCGGTGGCGCATACCCACACCGAGGAAACAGCGAAGATGCCGAGCCGGCGCGCGCGCACGCCGTATCCCGCGGCGGCGCAGCTGTTCTTCCGCGCCGTGGTCACGGTGTGGGAGTCGTCGCGAGCGATGAAGTGGGCGCTGGTCCTGTGCGATCTGCTGACGATCTGGGTGCTGATCGCGTGGCTGCGGGACACGAACCGATCGCCCTGGCTCGCGCTGGTCTACGCCTGGAATCCGCTGGTGATCCTGGAAGTGGCGCACAGCGGCCACATCGACGCGCTCGGGGCGTTGTGGATCGCGATCTCCGCATGGATGCTGAGCACGGGACGTCCGATGCGGGCGTCGATCGCCTTCGTGCTGGCGGTGGCGACGAAGCTGCTGCCGATCGTCCTGGTGCCGCTCTACTGGAAGCGCATCCGCGTCCGCGACGCCGCGGCGGCGGCGCTGGTCCTCGCGGCCCTTTACTACCCGTTCCGCTCGGCCGGCATGCTGCCGCTCGGGGCGGTGCCGAACGTGGTGGCGTTCATCCGTTTCAACGGACCGCTGTTCAAGTGGCTCGCGCTGACGTTCGATCCGCAGAAGGCGGCGGGCTTCGCGCTCGCCGCCGGTCTCGCGGTGGCGGCGTGGATGCGCTACCGCCGCGGCGCCGACGATCCGGCGGCGTGGGCGTGGCCGATGGCGGTGTCGCTGGCCGCCGCGCCGGTGATCTACCCGTGGTATCTGCTCTACTTCACCCCGTTCCTCTTCACCCGCGCGGCGCTGCCGCTCGTGGTGTGGACGTATTCGGTGATCCCCGTCTACATCGTCTGGCACCTGTCGAAGTCCGGACACCGCTGGTTCGTGCCGGCGCCGGTGGTGTGGGTCGAGTTCGGCGTGGTCGCCGCGGCAATGCTGCTGATGGTCCCGAGGGTGGCTGCCGTGCTGAGGAGCGCGAGGCGCGCGCCGCCCGACTCGCGGGCGCTCGCGCCGTGAGAGCCGCGGCCCCATGATTGCGTCTTCTCCCGCCGGACTGTTCTGCGCCGCCGGCGATTTCCACGTCGATCCGTGGGGTCCGGTCGAGCGCGCGGTGATCACCCACGCGCACAGCGATCACGCGAGCCATGGGGCGGCGTCGTACCTGTGCGCGGCACCGGGTGCGGCGGTGCTGCGGCGGCGGCTGCCCGAGGCGCACATCGAGACGCTCGACTACGGCGAGCGCCGCGCGATCGGCGACGCGCACGTCTCCTTCCATCCCGCCGGACACATCCTCGGCTCGGCGCAGGTGCGTGTCGAGCACAGGGGCGAGGTGTGGGTGGTGTCGGGGGACTACAAGCGGCAGCCGGACCCGACGTGCGCGCCGTTCGAGCCGGTACGCTGCCATACGTTCATCACCGAGGCGACCTTCGGTCTGCCGATCTACACCTGGGATCCGGGCGCGGCGGTCGTCGAGGAGATCCTCGCCTGGTGGCGGGAGAACCGCGACCAGGACCGTCCGTCGGTGGTGTTCTGCTACGTGCTCGGCAAGGCGCAGCGCATCCTCGCCGAGCTGCGCGAGACGGCCGATGCGCCGATCCATCTGCACGGCGCGATGGCGGCGATGACCGACGCCTACCGTGAATCCGGCGTCGCGATGGCGGCGACCGAGCGCGTCACCGAGAGCATGCGCGGCAAGGCGCTGGCGCGCGCGCTCGTGCTCGCGCCGCTGTCGGCCCGCGGCACGCCGTGGATGCGCCGGCTGCCCGGCGCCTCGGTGGGGTTCGCGTCCGGTCTCATGCGCGTGCGCGGCGTGCGCCGCCAGCGCGCGTTCGATCGCGGCTTCGTCCTGTCCGATCACGCGGACTGGAGGGCGCTGCTGGCGACGATCGAAGACACAGGCGCCTCACGCGTTCTCGTCACGCACGGCTGGTCCGAGGCGCTCGCGCGCTACCTCGCCGAAACCCGCGGCCTCGAGACCGGGATCATCCGCACGCGTTTCGAAGGCGAAGCAGGGGAACTGGGTGACGCTGTCGATTCGGGCGAAGGGAGTTAACCGGGCGTTGGGGAAATGAACCAGTTCGCCTTCCTCTACGAGTCGCTCGACCGCACCACCTCGACGAACGCGAAGGTCGCCGCCCTGGTCGAGTACTTCCGCGCCGCTCCGCCGGCGGATGCCGCGTGGGCGGTGTTCTTCCTCACCGGGCGGCGGCTCAAGCGCGTGGTGCCGTCGGCGGGTCTGCGCGAGTGGTCGCAGGAGGTCACCGGGATTCCGGACTGGCTGATGGGCGAATGCTATTCGGCAGCCGGCGACTTCGGCGAGCTGGTCGCGCTCGCGCTGGATGCGGTCCCGCCGGGTCCGCCGGAACCGGATCTCCCGCTGGCGACGTGGGTCGAGGAGCGGCTGTTGCCGCTGCAGTCCGCGGATCCGTCTGCGCAGCGATCGATGGTGATTCGATGGTGGCTCGGACTTCCGCGCGGCGAGCGCTTCCTCCTGAACAAGCTGCTCACCGGCGAGTTCAGGGTCGGCGTCTCGCACACGCTCGTCGTGCGCGCGCTGGCGAGCGCGGCCGGCACCCAACCGACAATCGTCGCGGCGCGGCTGATGGGCGACTGGTGGCCGTCGGCCGAGTGGTTCACGTCCGTGACCGCCGCGGAGCGTGCCGGCGATGCGTCGCAGCCCTATCCCTTCCATCTCGCGTCGCCGCTCGAGGGGGATCCGGATGCGCTCGGGGACCCATCCGGATGGATCGTCGAATGGAAGTGGGACGGCATCCGCGCGCAGCTGATCCGGCGCGCCGGCGGCACGTGGCTCTGGTCGCGCGGTGAAGAGCTGATCACGCAGCGCTTCCCGGAGATCACCGCGGCCGCCACCCGCCTGCCAGACGGCACCGTGCTCGACGGCGAAGTGCTGGCCTTCAAGGACGACCGGCCGATGCCGTTCTCCGCGCTGCAGCAGCGCATCGGCCGGCAGAAGCAGATCGCTCAGGTGATGCGCACGGTGCCGGTGGTATTCGTGACCTACGACGTGCTGGAGCTCGACGGCACGGACGTTCGTGCGCGGCCCCTGCAGTTCCGCCGCGACGCCCTGGCGCGCCTGGTAGCCGGCCACTCGGTCCTCCGGATCTCGGAGGAAGTTCTGTTCTCGAGCTGGCAGGAACTCGGACAGTTGCGGCGGCAGTCGCGCGAACGGGGGGTCGAGGGGTTCATCCTCAAGCGCCGCGACTCCGCGTACGGCGTCGGACGGCGCAAAGGCGCCTGGTGGAAGTGGAAGATCGATCCGCTGACCGTCGACGCCGTGCTGATGTACGCCCAGCCGGGGAACGGGCGCCGGGCAAGCCTGCTCACCGACTACACGTTCGGCGTGTGGGACAACGGGCACCTGGTGCCGGTGGCCAAGGCGTACTCCGGGCTCTCGAACGCGGAGATCGAGGAGATGGACAAGTGGATCCGCCGGCACACCCTCGAGCGGCACGGTCCGGTCCGCGCCGTCGAGCCCAGTCAGGTGTTCGAGCTCGGATTCGAGGCGATCGCGCCGTCCACGCGCCACAAGAGCGGCCTCGCGGTCCGGTTTCCGCGCATGCTGCGGCGGCGCCCCGACAAACCGGCAGCCGAGGCGGACACGCTCGACATCCTGCGCAAACTCATGGGCTGAGCGTCCTGAGCACGCTTCTTGCGACTCGGGTGGCCGGGGACTGAGATGCGACGCCAACACTCACAGACAGCCAGCCTGCGGTGGGGGAAAACCCGCAGCCTCGCGGTGTGTGTCGCCGCTTTCACACTTCTGGCCGGCTCGACCGTCGTCCCGGCCAGCGAACCGGCGCCCGGCAATGGCTTCGACAACGTCCTCGGCCGCGACGACACGCCCCTGCAGCAGTACCGGGCGTACCGCCGCATGCACGCCTCGACCGACAAGGGGAAGCACGAGGCGTGGCTCGAGGCCTGGACCGAGTTGAAGGATGGCCGCTTCACCTACGAGGTCGTGTCGGAGCGCGGCTCGGAGACGGTGCGCGGCAAGGTGCTGCGATCGATGCTGCAGCGCGAGCAGGAGCTGGTGAACAGCGGCAACACCGCCAAGGGTGAGCTCACCGCCGCGAACTACGAATTCACCGAGGCCGGCCGCGACGTCGACGGCACGCGGGTCGTCCAGATCAAGCCGAAGCGGGACGACGTCCTGCTCGTCGACGGGCGCGCGGTGCTGGACGACGGCGGCGATCTGCTGCGCGTCGAGGGGAAGCTGGCCAAGAACCCCTCGTTCTGGACCAGCCTCGTGAACATCGTCCGCCGCTACGCGCGGATCGGCGGCGTGCGCGTGCCGATCGCCACCGAGACGGTTGCGAAAGTGAAGATGGTCGGGACCTCCAAGCTGCAGGTCCTCTACGACTACGAGTCGGTGAACGGCCGTCCGGTGCGGATCACCGCGGCGCGGTCAGAAGCGCCCGCGCATACCGCTGGGCGATGAGGTTGGTGAGGCGGCGCGACGTCAGCGCCGCCGCATCGATCGCCACGGCCGCTTCGAGCAGCTTCTTCTTCTCCGCCGGATCGGCGACCGTCGCGGCGAATGCGACGTAGGCGAAGATCGACTTCCCTCCTGACAATTCCATCGCCCGATCGAAGTCGGCCCGCGCCGCGGCCGGCGATCCGCCGAGCATCGGCGGCAGCCCGTCGAACGCAATCAGCGCCTCGTGAATCGCGCCGCTCTCCCACCGATCGTCGAGCGCCCGCGCGCGATTGAGCAGCGCGCGCACGCTCGCCAGCTCCGTCACGCGGGCGAGCTGGTTCGGCGCGAGCGACAGCTCCGCCCCCCAGGAGGCCGCCGTCCAGTAGAGCCACGGGACGTCCGGCACCGTCGTATCCGCCAACGCGGCGGCGGGGTCGCTGCCGAGCGTCGCGGGGGTCATCCCCGAATGGCGAAGCGCGAGCCCGCGCAGACAGTAGCCGCGGGCGCGCTGATACATGCGCGCCGCCCGGGTCCGCAACTCGCTCGCCGCCGCGGCATCCGGGGCGCGGACCTCGGCCTCGATGTGGAGGAATCCGTACGCATATTGGGTGAACCCGCGGCAGGCGGTCAGCAGGAGCTGCGGATTCGAGGGCGAATCCTTGAGCAGCATCTCGACCGTCTTCAGCGTCGACGGCGCCGCCAGCCGGACGAACTCGGGATCGTTGTCGTTCTCGTATACGACGCTCGCGGACGCCAGTGCCGACGCCATCCGGTTGATCGCAAGCTGCCGCGGGGAACACGCCGTCGCCGCCACCACAAGCGCCAGAACCAGCGCAGGCCTCGCCACCATGCGCCGTTAGCGTACCGCATTGGAGGGTCGCTTCGCTCCCTGTCGGGCGGGGTGGAACGGGCTCGCTCCGCTCGCTGTCGGGCAGGGACAGGGACAGTCGCTTCGCTCCCCGTCGGGTAGGGACAGGGACAGTCGCTTCGCTCGGTGTCGGGCAGCGTGGAACGGGACTCGCTTCGCTCGCTGTCGGGCAGGGTGTCAACGCCGGCCCAAAATCCGACAGTTCCGCCGGTTGAAAATCCGACAGATCGGCGAGGGGACGAGCCTCAGTTCGTCGCGGCCTCCTGACGGGGGGCGACGCCGCCGGGTCGATGTCGGTTCCGGATCCGGCGTGTGCAGGGCGTGCCAGAGATCG